>JAUVUV010000536.1 GCA_030604975.1 Candidatus Glassiibacteriota bacterium
GATAAAAACCCAGCTTTCGAGTTTTTCCAGAAGGCCCTCGCTGTTTTTGAACTTCTTAAAATAATCGAACAGGGCGAGAACTTTCGGCCTTGCGGCTTGCACAGTCGCCCGGTCGCCGCTGCGGGCGAGGTATTCCTCAAGCTGGATTACGAACCAGAGCGCCCAGTTGGGGATAAAAGTGCCGCTGTAGTGGTCGGCCGGGTAGCACATGGGGAGCATTCCCGCGGGAAGGTGTTCGAAGCGTTCGGGCAGGAGGAAGTTTTCGATAAAGGTGCGCTCGAGATCCGTGTTGCCGCAGAGGTCGAATGCAGCCCGGGCGGAAAAGTAGCTGTCGCAGAGCCAGCCGGCGCGCTCCCTGGAGGGACAGTCCATGAAAGTATCGAGCGCGTTCTGGCGGAAAGTCTCCCGGCCTGCCTCGTAGAGACGGTTGAGCCGGCGGTCACTGGAGGCGAAATGGGCGCGCCCTGCCTGGGGATTGGCGAGTTCACGGAGGTAGATGCTCTCTATCTCGCATTCTCCCTCCAGAAGAATGAACTTGATGAATTTTAGCGTATACGGCTCAAAGGATTCGATCTCGTAAATCCCCGGGAGCATTTCATAGCTTATCACGTTGGCGCAGTTGAGTCGCTTGAAATCGACATCGCCGCGGGTGAGAATTTCATCGAAAGTGATAAAAAGCCTTGCCTTTTTATGCACCGTGAGCCTGGCCCCGATAAACCCGGTGAGATTGGTGCCGAAATCCAGAATGTGATATGAATTGCCTGCCAGATGGAGCCTGTCCCTGCTGGAGAAGGTGCGGCCGATCTCCTGTAGGCTGCTGTTGGCGATCCTCTGGAGTTCAATCGTGGGGATCACCTCCAGTTCACGTTCAGGGAAACCGCCAAGTGTGGGGCCGATATTGGTGAGAGATCTGTCCCGCCAGAGTTTGCTGGCTTTCACCCCGGCTTGGACTGTGCCGCATGAAACATTCCAGACCGGCTGGCGCAGAGCATACAAAGGATAAGGCACCCTGCGAGGCAGCAGTTTCTTATCCGAGAGGATTGCGCATGCTGTTTTATCCAGCGACGCGCCCCGTTTTTTACGCCAGGTGTCGAATCCGGGTTTGAGGCGGTAGGCCTCGATAAACGTGCGTTGGACACTGTAGCGCTGAACTTTTCTGATTCGGTAATCGAGAATGCAGGCCTCGAATTCCGGCCCTCCGGTGGCGGCCAGCACCCGGGAGCCTGCCAGTATCTCTGCCTGAAGGAATGAGGGCTGGTCGAGCAGGTAGTAGCTGTTGATATTGTATCCGGCGATTTCGATTGCCAGCAGGTTTTTGCCGGAATGGAGCTTATCGGTCAGATCCAGTTCATCGACACGGAAATACCCGTGCGGTCCCCTGGCCGGGCCGTGGCTGCAGAATTCACTGTTGACAAAAACTCTATAGAGGCTTGAGCCGGCTAGGCGCAGGATGACTTTTTCTCCTGTCGGAGCCTCGAAGGCGGCCCTGAACCCGACAAAGAGATTTTTCTCGAGCTCGCGGCCCTTGGGCCAGACCGGTTTTGCCCGGATGAATTGATTTGCCCTTGATGGCTGGCTCAAAAGAAGAATAAGCAATAAAAGGAGAAAACTGATTCCGGAAAACCTGGAAA
>JAUVUV010000317.1 GCA_030604975.1 Candidatus Glassiibacteriota bacterium
CTGAAGATTTGACCGATTCCGGGCGGACACTTGGGTCCGCCCCTACGATCTGAATGAGACCGTGTAGATGATTTGGCATTACGATATATTCATCTAACTGTATCCCGGGAAATTTATTGGGCAATCTTAGCCATGAGCGCTGAATCATCTTTCCAGTACCATTCAGCCGCTTTACACCATCTGCAATTTTACCAAACAATAATTTTCGATCCTGTACACAGAGTGTTACGAGATATATACCGGGGGTTGAATAATCGTATTCCGGCAAACGTATTGAGCGTCTTATAGGTAACTTTTTACGTGGCATTGTTAATATATCCCGTAGGGGCGCACCCGTGTGTGCGCCCGTAATTCTCTTCTGGCGTTTCGGTTTTACCTGAGCGAAATGAACTACCCCGCGGCAAGCCGCGAGGTATGTGTTTGGAATTCTTTTTATAAATTTGATGCCACAATTTCATCCCCACCCCGCGTGCAACATGCTGGTTGCCCCTACGCTTGTCTCATGAGTGAGCTACCCCGGAGCAGAGCTCCGAGGAATTCTTTTCGATTAAACCAGATACGCTTGAAATAACATAAAAAACAATATTCATTTTTGCCCCTTTACGAAATTTTTCCGTATTTCAGCCAGGCGTCACGGAAATAGCGCAGGGTATCCCATTTGGTGAAAATAGAGGTGTTGCAGCTCATCGAGAAAACAAAGCGATCGAACGGTTTCATCTTCTCGAACAGATCCCTCACGTAGCGCTCGGCGTCCTCCCTGGTCACATCCCCCTCGAGCTGCACTGCGGACAGCCCTCCCTCCACGATAAATTTATCTCCGGCTGCTTTAGCCTCCCATAGCTCGATATCTCCCAGCGGCGGGAAAGCGATCCCCTCCAGGCCGTCCAGGCCGCAGGCAACCACCTGAGACATGATGTCGCGCTGGCGGCCGCAGGCGTGGCTGAAAAACCATGCTCCTGCCTCGTGGCAGGCCTCTGCCGCTTTACTGAAAAAGCCGGAACAGTAACGCTCGAAATACTCCGGCGTGTAGAACAGGCTGTCCAGATTGTCCATTGAGCAGACCGCCCTGGCCCCTTTGGATGCCATCTCCTTGATCAGTTTCAAGGCCTTTTCTGCATAGATCTCCATCAATTCGACCATTTCTTTTTCATGGTCAAACAGAAGGTAGACCGCATTGTCCGCCCGGGCGGCGAAATGAAGTTGTTTCAGGGGTGTGGTCGTCTCCCCTGCCATCACCAGGCCGTCCTCGCCCACTTCCTCTTCGAGCCTGCGGAAAGACTCGTAGTCAAACTCGTAATCCCGGTCGGCGAAAAGGTCTCTCCAGGCCTCATACTCGGTGTCAAAATCCTTGAACAGGTGTTCATCCTGGAGAAGGGTGCAGCCCTCCTCATCGAAGCGGAAAACCTCGCTCAACTCCCCGTGAGGCGTGTGATAGGTAATCTTTCTCATGCCGTTCTGCTCCACAGTCTCCTCCACCTCGACCTTGGAGTAAACCATATGCGTATGCCCGCCGATCCAGGCGGTGCGGATATCGGTGAGAAGGTTTCGCGAGAAGATATCCACGCCGAGATGTTTCATTACCTCGAGCTGGCTCTGGCAGCCTTCGAGCTCAGCAGGCAGGAGACCGTGGAGTTTCTGGTACTCGAACCACTGCCAGATATTGGGTGCAAAAACAGCCCTGTCTGGAATTTTGCCTTCCAGAACAGCAAGTATTCTTTGTCTGGAGTTCATTTTGCAGATTTGCCTTTTCTGGGGTGATTATGAAGGAAATTTAGAAGATTCGTTGTTAAGATCAGAAAAACTATTCTGGTTTTCAAGAAAAAAGCGGTTGATTATTGATCAGCCGCTTTTTTATCAATCTATTATCAGGAAAATTAAAGCCGCCTTATAATATTTTAATTTCTATCCTTCCGTTTAACGCGTTGGCCTCGATATGAGGCCCGCCTGGGCCTGTCAACTCGCCTGAGACTGTCCTCCGCCCTATTTTACCCTTGAAATTGAAAGCCTCGTCTATTTCCACCCCTCCGTTCAGGGCTGACAAGTCGAGCTTTGCCTGTGAATTAGCAGGAAGCCTGAAAGTGATATTGCCGTTGACTGTATTGCATTCCACTGTTTTGAGCCGCTCAACCTCTGCTACGCTTACTGACAAGGACCCGTTTACTGTATTAAGCTCAACCGAGCCGCCGGGGTTATCGGCAACGATCTCGCCGCTCACGGCTGTGGCCTCCAGCCTGCCGTCCAGGCCTGTCAGCCTGATTGTCCCGTTGACAATGGTCGAGTTTAAGTGGCCTTTCAGCCCGGAGATCTCGATTTCGCCATTCACGTTGGTTATATCCACATCGGCCAGCCCGGGAAGCTTCACTTCGTAGGCGACCTCCACAGGATACTTTTCATCCACCAGTTCAGAGAAGGCTTCAGGAAGCTTCGAAAGGAAAGAAACCAACCTGGCAAACCAGGTACCGGTAACACCCAGTTCTTCATCAAATGCATCAGGCTTTTCACTTTCACCAAAATCCGGCCAGGAATCAAAGAATTTATCGGGGTATTTTGTGGCCACCTCGACCCCTCCGGCCACTTTCTTTACCTCCACATTTACTTTTTCGAACCACCGCTCTGCATCTTCAGCCGTCAGGTCTCCACTCGCGGTTTTCACTGCCACGATCTCGCATTCTTCCCTGTCCCAGGCCGAAATCCTTACCGGCCCGTTGACATTGACCAGGCAGAAAGAATCGCCAGAGGAAAACTTGATTGTTTCCTGCTGGCGGCGTTCAAATTTCGCCGGTCCTGCAGGAACAGAAGAGGAAACAAAACTTGTCAGAAGGAAAATGGTCAGATAAAAGAGTTTTGCCGATTTCATCTTTACAGCCTCCTGTTTCTATTTTTCAGCCAGGTTCCCGTTGGAATTTCCATTCAGCGTGTCGCTGTCGATTCTGCCGTCCAGCAGGTGGATCACCCGTTTACAATTCGAGGCGATCCTTTCATCGTGGGTTACGATTATCAGGGTTTTCCCCTCCTGGTGAAGGCGCCCGAAAAGCTTGACGATCTCCGCGCCTGATTTGGAGTCCAGGTTGCCGGTCGGCTCATCAGCGAGGATGATTTCCGGATCGTTGGACAGCGCCCGTGCCAGGGCCACCCGCTGGCGTTCCCCCCCGGAAAGCTCGGCCGGCCGGTGGGCGACTCGGGCTCCGAGGCCGACAATTTCGAGGATTTCCGTAGCGCGGCGCTTCCTTTCGCTCCCGGCCACCCGTGCGTAAATCATCGGCAATTCGACATTCTCCAGCGCGGTGGCATAGGCCAGAAGGTTGAAATTCTGAAACACGAAACCGATTTTCTTGTTGCGAATCCCTGCCAACTGGGCGCGGTTGAGATTCTGCACTGGCTCGTTGTCCAGGAAATAGGCCCCATCGGTAGGAGTATCAAGGCAGCCGATAAGGTTCATCAGGGTACTTTTCCCTGAGCCGGAAGGCCCGAGCACTGCCACGGACTCTCCGGGTTCGATCCTGAGCGAGAGATGGTCAACGGCCCTGACCTTTACCGCTCCCATGTCGTATACTTTGGATACCTGGTCCAGATTAATCACCTATTACCTCCTGAATTACTCATAGCGCAGGGCCTCTACCGGGTCAACTTTCGAGGCGCGATTCGCCGGGAAAATACCTGATAGCAGGCCGATAAATGTCAGTATTGTGGAACAAATCAGGGCGAGCATGGCGCTGAACACCGGTTTGCCGATAACGTTCATTACCTCGTGCTCGATGGGCAGAGCTTTGAATCCCTCGATCATGGAGAGTCCGAGCCCTATTCCAAGCGCTCCGCCGACAGCGGCGGTAAGCAGGGCCTCGGTCACAAACTGGCCGATAATGTAGCCCGGCCTGGCTCCCAC
>JAUVUV010000203.1 GCA_030604975.1 Candidatus Glassiibacteriota bacterium
CATTCAGAACCCTGCGGGTTGCCTCGGCAATCCCGGGGGCTGCCCTGCGTTCAGCCTCCTCGAAAAGCCAGTTGACATCCGTGCCGTAAACCGTTACCGCCAGCGGCCAACCGAAAGCCTTTCTCAACTCGAGCCCGGCCAGGCCCAGGTCGAAAACCGTATGGCAGTGGATCAGATCGTAATCCGGCCTTTGCCGCCTTAACGTTTTCAGAAGGGCTCGCGTTTTCTGTGCCGGGCAAATTCGCGGCAGAAAATTATAGCTCACCTTAAAGGTATTTATCCCCCCCATTTTATCGACAACTGCATCCGGGAAATGGATTTCTCTACCGCGACAACGGTAAAAAAGTTTAACGAGGGCAGGGAAACGGGGCACCAGCAGAGGCCAGTCCACCCGGTGAGCACCAGCCAGTAGGCTCATCGGGCGAAAGACAAATAAATTTATGTACCGGTAATGTGGATCAGGATCAACCGGGTTGGGAAGAGAATCCACCAGAAGCAGTATTCGAGATCGATCCACTTTTAACATCCGTGCGGTGTAACTTTTAGATTATCAGCTAACTAACGGTTTTATATGGTTCCATATTTACTTGTTTTGGTCGGTGAGACGATATTAGCAAATCGTACCTTGAAAGTTTATTCTGATGGTTCATTGGTCAGCACGACTTTATGACCTTCCTGTTCGTAATATTTTCCGCAGGTTTCACAGCAAGTCTTTTTCTTTTTCTCGGAGGAGAGAGGTAAGTCCAACCGCACGCCACATTTGCACATCCAGCCCTGAAGTTTGGCTGGAATGCCGAAGACGAGCCCGAAATCCGGGACATCGCAGACAACAAGCGAGGCCGCTCCGATAAAGGCGTGCCTTCCGATAGTATTACCGCAGAGCACTGTGGCGTTGGCTCCGATTGTCGCCCCCTGCCTGACCAGGGTTTCCATGTACTCGTGTTTGCGCGAAGTGTGGCTTCGCGGATTGATCACGTTTGTGAAGACCATGCTGGGCCCGCAGAACACGTCATCTTCGAGGATTACTCTGTCGTAGACCGAGACGTTGTTCTGGATTTTCACACCGTTGCCGACCACGGCAGCCGAATGGATCACCACATTCTGGCCGATACTGCAGTTCGAACCCACCCGGGCGCCGCTCATCACGTGGCTGAAATGCCAGATACTTGTTCCCTCGCCGATTTCGGCTCCCTCGTCGATATAGGAGCTTTCGTGTGCGAAGAATTTATTCGTTGAGGCAGACATATTTTTCTCCTTGCTCTGACAGCTCATTTTACACCTGTACTTCCGGAGCGAGACGTTCCGCAGCGGGTGCCATGATCATATCTTTTCTTTTTTTCAATTCAGCCACGATCCGCAAGGCGACTTTGCCGTCCCAGAATTCGAGTTCACCCCCTTTTTTGCTTTCCCCCCCGATTATGCGCAGTGCCTCGGTCACGATTTTTTCGCAGCCGTGGCCCACCAGCAGGTTGGTTCCCTGGCTGATCGTTTCCGGCCGCTCGGTGTTCTCCCTCAGGGTGAGACAGGGGATACGCAGATAGGTCGTCTCTTCCTGGATCCCGCCGGAATCGGTAATGACCATTTTCGCTTCTTTCATCAGTGCGAGGAAATCCAGATAACCCAGCGGTTCGATCAGCCGCACCCCCGGCTCGCTTTCCAGCGGTGTGTAAAGTCCCGAGGCTTTGAGCATCTTGACAGTGCGCGGATGCACGGTAAACACCAGAGGTAGCTCTTCGGCAACCCGCAGGAAAGCCTCGACTATTCCGCCCAGCACATCCGGGTGATCCACGTTCGCTGGCCGGTGAAGGGTAACCAGGCCGTAGCCGCCGGGTTCGAGCCCGAGCGAGCGGACAGCCGGCCTGTTCGCCGCAAGCTTCAGGAAGCGGATCAGAGTGTCGATCATGATATTGCCCACGAGACAGATTTTCGACCGCTCGATCCCCTCGGCAAGCAGGTTCTCATCCGCCAGGGGAGTGGGAGTGAACAGGATGTCGCTCAAGGTGTCGGTAACTATCCGGTTTATTTCCTCGGGCATCCTCCGGTCGCGGCTGCGCAGGCCAGCCTCCACGTGAGCCAGGACGATTCCGAGTTTTGAGGCCACCAGTGCTGCAGCCATCGTGGAATTGACATCGCCCACCACAACCACCAGGTGAGGCGCGAGCTCCACGGCCACCTTCTCGAAACCAAGCATGATTTTCGCGGTCTGCTCGGCATGGCTTCCCGAACCAACTCCTAGATGGATATCGGGCTTGCGGATATCGAGCTGGCTGAAAAAGATGTCGTTCATCAGCGGATCGTAATGCTGACCCGTATGCACCAGGACAAATTCGAAATCCTCGGTGTGCTTTTCCAGCTCGGCAGCCAGCGGGCCGATTTTCATGAAATTTGGCCGTGCTCCCACCACCCCGGCTACTTTGAGTTTTGCGCTCACCAGATTTCCCTCAGTTCTATATTAATCCTCGGTTTGAACGCTATCGGTGACATCTTTTCTCAGGCTCCGGCTCAATATACAATATTCACTCAGTGAATGAAAGAACGGCAGCCACAGCAAAAGAGGGCCCATTTCACTCGAAACTAAAGGTTTGCCACCTGCTGGCAAGTTCGGGTTTCCCTTCGGGCACCACCCGAAAACGCCAGGGATTATACTTGGGAAACGCGCCCCAGAAAATCTGGTTGAAAGGCCCGAAAGTCTCTCCGCTCCCGCGGACCGGAAAGCTGCCTTTCAGGTAGTATTTTCCTCTGCCAACCTCATATTCGATGATATATTCAGCGCCCTCTTGCCCGGTCCAGTTCACCGGGACCTTGCCTTCGTGCGCGGAGTGTGTGATAGTTTCCCCTTCTGCCGGAAAAATGATTTCGATTCTCCTTGTGTCTATAGCCCCTTTTACCACGGCCTTACCCAAGGCAAACCTCTTGTCGAGCGTCTCTCGAAGGCGTTCGTTCCGGAAAACCTGCGCGGCGAACTTGCCCTGAAGGCGAATCAGTTCATCATTGGATTCGCGCACCAGATCTCGGCTTTCTCCCGGGTCCGTTTCCAGGTCGAAAAGGGCGAAACGCGGAGCTTCCCCGGGCACCAAAGTCTCCACCAGTTTAGTATGCCCGGTACTTACTGCACGAAGCCAGGTCACTGCTACCGAATCGGGGCATTGGTATCCGCAGGCGCTTGTCTCGCAGAATATCTGGACGCGAGGCGGGCGGCGGCTGCCCCTGCCGGTGAGCAGCCCCAGGAATGAGTTTCCCTGGCAGGGGAAAGTCAGCTCAAGTCCCATAAGGTCGAACAGGGTAGGAATCAGGTCCACAGACTGGACCAGGCTGTTCACCTGCATATTGGTTCTCAGTCTTGACGGCAGGCTGATAATGAGCGGGATGCGGATTATCTCCTCGTATAATGTGCCGTTGAGACTGGTCGAGGCGTGGCCCAGCCAGCCGTGCTCGAAAAGCTCCTCGCCGTGGTCTGCGCTCAGGATAACTATTGTTCGCTCGGTAAGGCCCAGGCTATCCAGAGTATCGAGCACCCGGCCGATCTCCTCGTCTTGGGCGGCGAGTTCGGCATCATATAGAGCGTTGACCAGTTCCTGTTCCATTGGGGTGAAAACATGCTCCCCACGCGGCACGATTATATTATCCAGTACGGCCTTTATTCCCTCGCTTTTTTCCAGGTCAGCGGGAAGGAACATTTTTAGATATTTTTCCGGCGGGTTGTAGGGCAGGTGCGGGCCGTGGAAATGGTGCCAGGCGAAAAAGGCCGTATCCTGATAGGCCACAAGGAATTGGGGAACATCCCTGATCCTGTTGGGCGTAAACCCGAGATTGCGGTAATTGGGTGTCGGAAAGAGATAGTTGATCTCCGGCACCAGGTAGCCGGCCTCACGGAGAAGTTCCAGGGGAGTGACCCATTCCTCCGGCACGCTCACCCCCCTGCGCTCGACCCCGTGAACAGAGGGGTACAGCCCGGTAAGCATGCTCACCAGCGAGGCATTCGTCCAGGCTGCGGTGCTGTAAGCCTTTGTAAAAATCACTCCTCGCCGGGCCAGACGGTCGATATTCGGGGTGTGAGTGCGCTCGGCCCCGTAGCAGCCGAGACGGTCGGGCCGGAAGCTGTCCACGGTGAGAAGGAGAATGTTGAGTTGCGGTTCGTTTTTGTCCGGGGCGGCCAGGGTCCCTGTAGAAAATAAAATTGCCCCTAAAAAGGCTGTCAGCAGGTGCAAGTAAGCAATCCCCCCAAATTTAACGGCTGCCAGGGCCGGATATTATTCGTTCGATCTCAATGCTGTCCGGAGCTTGCGGACTTAACTCGAGGTAGCGGCCAAGGCGAGTTCGTCCGCGCTCGCGGTTGCCGAGTTCCAGGTCGAGAAGACCGGCCGAGCGCAGTACCTGTGGCTGGTCGCCCACTGCCCGCAGAAGATCGTCCAGCTTCTCCAGAGCTTCCTCTTTCAGGCCTTCTTTCTGCAGGTAGTATGCCAGTTTCCATTGAGCGTCGTGGGCTGCTGGATACAGCAGAAGCTGGTCTGACAGTTCATTGATCACACTCTTGTTGTCATCCAGTTTTCCGTAGATCAACACCATGTTTTCGAAGTATTGGGCCTGGATGATTTTTTTATTACCCAGAATCAGTAAAGCGGCCACTATTGTGGGTAAAATGGAGGCTATAGCCCCCAAAAGGATTTTTTTCGCTTTTAGCCATTCTTGTATGCGGTAGAAAGCAACCGCACTGAAAAGAATCAGCACCGGCCAGAGGGGAGCCCGGAAACGGCTGGTGATGAAAAAAATCACCAGACTGGCACTATAGAGCATAAGGTACCAGTGGAGAGGAAAAAGTTGCCTGCGTCTCTTCCAGGTAAGTATGATTCCTGCAAGCCCGAAAGCGAGGAAAAATCCCCAGGACAAGACTGGCAGCCTGAGAAAAGCATTGTAGCGCCTGATATGGTAAAAATTAATGTTGTTCGGCTCTTCGTAGTCGCTGACTAGCTTGACCAGTTTCTTCCATTGAAGG
>JAUVUV010000183.1 GCA_030604975.1 Candidatus Glassiibacteriota bacterium
GTCAATCGTTGGGACACTACTGATTTTTTATAATAAAGAAAATGTTGATACAGTCAAGCCAAAAGAAAACGTTGGGTACCTGGAGGGAAAAAATAGCATCCTGTCAGCCAGTTGTTTTCTATGCAGGAATCGCTGCTGAATGCCAGGAAAAACGTAGCCCCCATTTCCGATGAGCCATTATTTCCTGCCAGATAACTTTTGGCGGGACTAATCAACCTGCGCTTATTTTTCTGAATTCAGGCTGGGGCTTAGCCCGGATAGGTCAATCGCATCTTTCACAGCCTTGACGAAGTCTTCCAGGGAGAAAGACTTGTAAAGCACAGCGAATAGTTCGTCTGCAATCTCTTTAATATCATCGTAAGTGCAGCCGGATCATCAGCACATAGAAAAGCGTATTGCTCAGACCCGTAATCACAGTAGCTAGGAGCATTACTGTGCCGTGCTTGATCAAACCGTCACTTTGACGAGGGCGGCTGTTGCTCATCCATTTTTCTCCAGAATATCCTCGATATAGGCGAGGGTCTTTTGTGCCGAGTCATCCCAGCTGAAAGTCTCTGCAAACTGGCGTGCACCTTGCCCCAGCTTCTTGCGCAGCTGGGGCTCGGATACCACCCGTACTATCTGCGAGCCGAAATCTGCCGCATCGCCGGGGTTGAACAGAAAGCCCGACTCTCCATCTTTCACTGATTCCCTAAGGCCCGGCGAGCGGCTAGCGATTACCGGTGTGCCACAGGCTGAAGCCTCCATGTTGGTGATACCCCACCCTTCCTTGGGAGAGGAATTGACCACGCAGAGAGCGTGCTGGAGAAGGTTAATTTTCACCTCTTCGGAGACCCGGCCCAGGAAATTCGTCCGGCTTTGAATGCCGAGTCTCCTGGCTCTGGCTTTCAGCCGCGGGTAAGCATCCCCGCCTCCTGCGAAAACCAGACGAGTGCGGCTGTCCAGCCCATGGCTGATTGCCAGGGAGAAGGCTTCCAGAATCAGTTCCAGCCGTTTGTACCTTTTTATCCGGCCCATGTAGAGAAGATAGGGTTCTTCGGCTGTCCGCTCTTCCAACTCCGGGGCGGGAGTATATCTGGTGCAGTCGATCCCGTTGTAAACTACCCGGATTTTGTCCTCTGTAAATCCCATTCCCGCCAGTTCGGCAGCCGTATCTTGCGAGACGGCCTGCACCCATTGGCGGCGGTAGATCAGGGGAATGAGTCTCTCCCAGAGATAGACATAGGCGGCTACCGGAGGTGCGACTTCCCGGACGATCGTAGCTCCGAATAAAGGGTGAAAGAGGATGAGTTTGGGCAGACTTGTTAGTCGGGGAGTGCAGAAAGGGATTTTGTTCACGTCCTCAACGATGATATCGAATCCGGGAGAGGCAAGAAGACGGCGGAGGAGCAAAAGAACCGAGTAGTTGAAAGTGAAATTACTGCCAGCGCGGATCACCTTGATCCCATCGAGTGTGAGTTGTTTCTCGCAGCCCGGCCAGGCACAGCACAGGAAAGTCACCTGGTGGCCTGAAGAGACGATGCGGCGGAATATTTCGTGGGCGTGGACCTCGGCGCCACCAGCCTCTGGATGTTCAATGTCCCGCCAGTTTATTAGAAGAATTCGGTGACCCATCTCGATTCCTATCTGCCGAATGCCAGTCGGATTGCGAGCATCTGGGGCAGGTCGTTTTGCAGGATCCTTTTCTGGGCTGCGGCGATGTCGTAAGGTTCCCTGTAAAAAGTCACCTTTTCGCTTTCGCTTTCGTAAACTGCAAACGTGGCTCTGGGATCTCCATCCCTGGGCTGACCGACACTCCCCACATTGACTATGTACCTGACCTGCTTCTCGAGAATAAAATCGTCAGCACCCGTCGCATGCACAGTTCCTTCTGCGTCCCTTCGGAAAACAACCGGTACGTGCGTATGACCGAAAAAAAGGAGACGACCGTTGAAAAAATCGAAAAGCGGGCCAGCCTCCTCTTCGACCAAGAGGTACTTCCATTGGGCCGGATCGTCCGGTGTGGAATGCACTATCTGGAAATCCTCGAAGTCCATTTCGTAAGGTAGATTTCTCAGATAGTTCCTCTCTTCATCCGACAACACCGTGTCTGTCCAGAGAACGGCTTCGCGGGCTGCGGGATTGAAATAGTCGACAGAGGTCAGACCGACAGCACCGGCATCATGGTTGCCGATGATAACCCTGGGACAGAACCGGCGGATAAGATCCACGCAACCGGAAGGATCTCCTCCGTAACCGACTATATCTCCCAGGCAGACAATCTGTCCGATATCCAGTCTTTCGATCAATCCCAGGACAGCCTCGGCGGCCTGGAGGTTACCGTGTATATCAGAAATAATCGCATAGCGCAAGGTGAGGTTCAGCCTCCCTGACTGGAATTCGGCTGGGGCTCGGGTTTCCCGCCTTTTTCACTGATAGTTCTGCGCACCGCGTCCAGCACTCCATTGACGAATCTCGAGGAATCATCGGTTCCGAACAGGTGCGCAAGTCCAACATATTCGTTGATCGTAACTTTGGGTGGAATGTCTTCGAAATACATAAACTCGGTCATCGCGAGCCGGATAACAATCCGGTCCAGGAGGGCGAGACGAACGGGAGACCAGTTTTCCAGGTGGGCGGCAAGCAGGGAGTCTACTTCTTCCAGGTGTGACTCGAGCGCTGAGAGAAGGTTTTTCGTAAACTCGCGGTTACCCGAACCGATCCGGCGCCAATTGAAAAACTCTTCCAGAGTCTGGTTCATCCCCTTACCGCTGAGCAAATTGCTGTAGGCTGCCTGCACGGCCCAGACTCTGGACTTAGTGCGTTTTCTCATGAGCTGGGATATTTAGGGCTATGATGTCCCGCTAAATAAATATATTTGCTTCAGGGAAACCGGCATTTCCGGGGGAGGAGCGGGCTTAAAAAGCCCCGCTCGAGTAGAGGCTCATCAACTCTATTGCTGACAGGGCCGCCTCTGCTCCTTTGTTTCCTGCTTTCGCCCCGGCCCGTTCCAGCGCCTGTTCGAGGGTGTCAGTGGTCAACACTCCGAACACAACCGGCACATCTGATTCCATACCGGCCTGGGCAACTCCCTTGGCCACTTCCCGGGCGATATAGTCGAAATGGGGTGTATCGCCGCGGATAACCGTACCAATGGCGATAACGGCGTCAAAATTTTTCGATTTTGCAAGTTTTTTGCAGAGCGGACTAATCTCAAACGAACCGGGGACCTTGAAAATCGAGATATCACCCTCGCTGGCGCCATGTCGGATCAAACAGTCGAGCGCTCCAGAGGTCAGCCGGCTAGTTACGAGATCGTTAAAACGGGAAACAACCAGTGCTACGCGTTTTCCCCTGGCGTCAAGTTTACCTTCAAATATTTTGGGCATAGAACCTCCCCCGGAAGTTAAATCGAGAAAGCAATTTTTCAGTCTTCTTTAGGCCTTTCCGCTTCGTCCAGCTTGTGCAGCCTGTGTCCCATCCGCTCCCGCTTGACTTCGAGATAACCCTTGTTGAACTCGTTGGGGTCTTGTTCGATTGGCACCTGCTCGGTCACGATTAAGCCGTAGCCAGAGTAAATAAATGCATCTACCTTTTTGGGGTTATTAGTCATCAGGCGTACACTGCTTAAACCCAGGTCTTTCAGAATCTGGATCCCCACTCCATAGTCCCGTTCGTCATCGGCGAAGCCAAGTTCGATATTAGCCTGCACCGTATCCAGACCCTTGTCCTGTAGTTCGTAAGCCTTGATCTTGGGGGCCAGGCCTATTCCGCGGCCTTCCTGGTTGAGATAAACCAGCACTCCCCGGCCCTCCTTCTGTATCATTTTCATCGCAGTGTGAAGCTGATAGCGGCAGTCGCAACGCAGGCTGGCCAGCGCGTCCCCGGTCAGGCAGGAACTGTGAACCCGGACCAGGATGTCTTTCTTGCCGGCGACATGTCCGCAGACCAGGGCCAGGTGGCTCTCTTCACTATAGGTTGTTTCATAAAGAAACATATCAAACTTGCCGAAACCAGTTGGCAGGACTGTTCTGGCGGTGCACTTGACAATTTTTTCCCTGGTCCTGCGATAGTTGATCAGATCCTGGATCGAGGCCACCGGCATGTTGAATTCTCTGGCGATCCCAAACAGCCGTGGCAGACGGGCCATAGTGCCGTCTTCGTCCATGATCTCGCAGAGCACCCCAACAGGTTGAAACCCGGCCAGGTGCACCAGATCGGTGCTAGCTTCTGTATGGCCTGCACGGCGAAGTACTCCGCCCTGCTTGGCCCGCAATGGAAAGATGCCCGGGACGGGCCAGGTCGTCCGGCACGGTGCGGGGATCGCACAGCGCCTTGATTGTGGCGGCGCGGTCATGGGCCGAGATACCTGTGGACGTTCCCGCTTTCAGGTCAACGCTCACGGTAAAAGAGGTTCCGTGGCGCGAGGTGTTCGAACCCACCATTGGCTCTAAATGAAGCTCATCACCCCGCTTCTCGGTCAGGGAAACGCAGATTATGCCCCTGCCGTGGCGGGCCATGAAATTAACCGCCTCCGGGGTGATTTTTTCAGCGGCCATAATGAAATCACCCTCGTTTTCCCGGTGCTCGTCATCGACCAGGATAGCCATTCCGCCCTCGCTCAGGTGCTCGATAATTTCCTCGATGGTCGCCATTATGTTGTATTCTTTCACCATACTACTTCCATGTGAAACGTTCGGGGTTTTCAATATCCCCAGTTACGAAGTTTATCCTCGGTGATTCCACTTCCGCCCTGTCCCATTTTTCCCAGCGTTCTTACTACGTATTTTCCGATAATATCCGTTTCAATATTTACCCTGTGGCCAACCTCCCGTTTCCCCAGGTTGGTATGCGAGAGAGTGTAACTGATCAGCGAACAGGTAAAAGTGGATTCATCGAGCCGGGCCACTGTCAGACTCACTCCATCCACAGCAATCGAACCGCGAGTCATGATAAACGGCCTTATTTCATCGTTGAGCTCGAAGCTCATCAACACGCTTTCCGGCAGCCGCTGGATCCCGGCAATTCGCGTTGTGGTATCCACATGCCCCAGAACCCAGTGCCCGTGTATCCTGCCCTCGGCTTGAAGCGGCCGTTCGAGGTTTACACGGCTGCTACGGATGAGCTCTCCCAGATTGGTTTTCGAGAGAGTCTCAGCTACCGCCTCCACCTCGAGAACCCGTTCATTGACAGAGGTTACGGTCAGACAGACTCCATTTACCGCTATGGAATCCCCGGGCCGGATTCCCTGAACGAGGTGGCCTGCCTCGATGGCCATTTTTTTTCCCTGGCCCATTCCGGTCACGGCAGACACGATGCCCAGATACTCGATTATTCCGTTAAACATTTTTGATTGCTTAAAATAACA
>JAUVUV010000179.1 GCA_030604975.1 Candidatus Glassiibacteriota bacterium
GAACTCGATTCTTGCTTCGGATGTTCCGAAGCTCAACCGGGAGGGAGTGCTTTCCAATGCGAAGTGGTCCGCAGTTGACCGGGTCACCGAACAGAACGCTCTCCAGGCGGGCCGCGAGCTTTTCAACCTCCAGTGCCTGAGCTGCCACACGGTGAACGGAGTGCGCAACGATATCGTCCCTCTTGTCGAACGATACGCATACCGTGGAATCGTGGCCCAGCTCACCGGCCAGGGTAAAATACGCCGCTACATGCCTCCTTTCGTGGGCACGGAGGAGGAAAAAGAGGCGCTGGCCAGCTACATATATACCGAGATTCTGCACAAGAAAGTGCCCGAGCATCCCTTTACTCCGGTGGGTTTGGAGAAAGGCGTTCAGGAGAAGGTTGAAATACCTCCATTCAATCCAGAGCAAGATAAATACGTGCTGCTTGTCTGGAACGATCTGGGTATGCACTGCGTGTCTGACTGTGACGAGATGTACTCTTTCCTGCCGCCTGCCAATACACTCGAGGCCCAGTTGATCAAGCGCGGACCTGTGCCTGATCTGGTCACCGGGGGCGTGGAGCTCACCTACGAGGTTGAGCCGGGCCACGAGAATCCTAGCGCTCACGTGCGATTCTGGGAGTTCAGCGAACCGCTCTATGGGGTGAAGCTCGAGAAAAACGTGGGCCTGGCAGGTAAAGGGCTCAAGGGCAAGTTCGATTTCGAGGCGGAACGGGAGATATTTGTCGCCAGGTGGATTCCGGTGGTGCCGTACAGGGATGACGGGACTCTTAACCCGTACCCGGTATTCACAGTCCAGGCGCGCGATGCCGAGACCGGAAAGCTGCTTATCGAAACCAAAGTAGTCGCACCGGTTTCCACAGAGGCGGACTGCTACATGTGCCATGGCGGGGAACCGAGGAAAATGGGTTCGGGGATTTCTACCGAAACAGCGGCGAACATCCTCCAGGCTCACGACCGGAACGAGGGAACCGGCCTGTACGAGGAGGCACTCGCCGGCAAGCCCAGGCTCTGCCAGAGCTGTCATGCCGACCCTGCACTGGGTGCTGAGGGCGAGGAGAGAGTGCTTAATTTTTCCGCCTCGATGCACGGCTGGCACGCCAACTACATGTCCGGCATGGGAGATGAGTCCTGCATGTACTGCCACCCGGTCGCCTATGACGGGCTGACCCGCTGCCTGCGGGGAATCCACGGCAGTGGAGAGTCCCGCGTGGTCTGCAGCCAGTGTCACGGGAAGCTCGAGGATCTGGCGATTTCGCTGCTGAACGGTCAGAAAGAGGTGCCGGGCACCCCGGAACTGATGCGGAATCTCTCCCCAAGGATGGTATCCGATACCAAGGAGGTGAAACCTCGTACCCCTTGGCTGGAAAATCCCGACTGTTTCGCCTGCCATGAAGGTTTACAGGCGCCAGGGCCGAACCCGGTGGCTTTCAACCTATGGAATGAAACAACAAAGGAGCTCTACCGGCTCTACAATGATAATGCGCTTATCAAGTGTATCGCCTGCCATGGTTCGACACATGCGATTTACCCGGCAAAAAATCCGTTCGACAGGTACCGCGATGTGATCCAGCCCATGCAGTACAGCCGAATGCCTTATACAATAGGAGCAAACAAGTCCTGCGCGGTGTGCCATGTGAAAGAAATGGAGGATCCGATCCATCACGAAAACATGTGGCGCATGGTAAGAAACAAAGGAGGATTCGATGAATTTTAGCTGAATTATCCCGGAGTAAGCCTTGCAGCAGCAAAGGAAGCGGAACTCCTATCTGTTTCTTCATATCAAAGCCAGCGAGCGGCTGCACGAAAGATAGGCTTCATCCATTCTTCAACCAGTTTCAACAAGGAGCTTACCATGTGCCGTTACAAGCAAAGATTCGGCGCCTGTATTGTCGTTTCCCTTCTATTTTCCTCGTTGTGCCTGGCCGCACCGCCGCAGGAAAAAACCGAAAATGGAGTATTGTTGCCCCGGATATTCCAGAATATGCAGGAGTTGAGCGTGGCATATCTGAGGCCGGGACAGATCAAGGAACGCCTTGCTCAGGTCCCTGTGATTTATATTCCCGTGGGACCTGTTGAATGGCACGGCCTTCATATGCCTTTTGGAGCCGATCCGCTGAATGCGCAAACTGTGGCTCTGGCCGCCTGCAGAATCACCGGAGGAGTTGTATGGCCCACACTCTATTTCGGTTCGGCCTCCCTGCGCACCCCGGAAGAGTCTGAACATCTTTTCGGCTTTGAGAAAGGCCTGAACGTTTGGAGTGTCGATTTTCCGGGCAATATTCTACCGAGCGCCTATTGCCCGGCGGAAATTCTGGCTCTGATTGCACGTGAAACCATCCGCGAAGCTTCTACCATGGGTGCCAGAATGATTGTGCTGTTAAGCGGTCATGCAGCGGGAAATCATGTCGCCGCCCTCCAGCGCGTGGCAACAGAGGTCACTGCGGACAGCGGCCTGCACGTTTATTACCGCGGAGCGTGGGAGAAAGAGCCTCTTTATCCGGAAAAAGACGGGCACGCCTGTTCCGGTGAGACCAGCTCGATGATGGCTCAGACAAAATCTGTGGACCTGGGCCAGCTGCCACCCCTGTCTGTGCGGCTAAAATACACGGAAACCGGAATCGTGGATGACTGGCAGGGCCTGGGACAAACAAATTACACCGTGGCAGACGAGGCGGACCCCCGCCGGACAGCCTCAGCGGAATACGGAAAAGCAACGGTAACTCATGCAGTAAATGAGATAGCGGAAGAAGTGCGTGAGCTGCTAAAGCAACTCCCTTGACTTGATCGGATTGAAAGTTTTTCTGCTGTTTGACCACTTTCTTCTGTCTTTCGCTCCTGCAGGCCGGGGGCACTTTCCAATACCGAACGAAAGGATTGACAATGAGGACGATTACGATTTTTACGGTTGTCATGGCAATTAATGCTTTTTTTTCCGTTAATACAGCCGCTCAAAGTTTGGGCAATCTGGACGCCCTGACCCAGATAAGAAAAGATGTGCTTACTAAACGGGCATCCAGTACGGATATTACCGGAGGCAACTGGGATTTTATCCCGATCAAGGCCGGGGAAACCAAAGAGATATTAAATGTCAAAGGCGCCGGGAAGATTACCCACATCTGGATCACTTACAAGCACGGAGTACCGGTTGAGTGTTTCCGCCGCACGACAGTCCTGAGAATGTACTGGGACGGTGAGAAAGCCCCCAGCGTGGAGTCGCCCATCGGCGACTTTTTCGGCCAGGGCTGGGGCGAGCAGTACAACTACGTTTCTCTGCCGCTTGCCGCCAGCCCAAAGGATGCCAGGTCCTTTGTCTGTTATTTCCCGATGCCTTTCGGTAACGGGGCCCGCATAACTGTCGAAAACCAGGCCGAGGCAGACATTCTCTATTTCTTTTTCTATATCGATTATGAAGAGCACAAGAGCATGCCCGCTGACATAGGGCGTTTCCACGCATGGTGGAACACCGAGTTCACCGTGCCTTCACCCACAGACAGCGTTAACGGGAAAAACAACACAGGAGAGCGCAACTATCTGGTGCTGGACGCCGAAGGTGCAGGGCATTACGTAGGTATCAACTACTTCGTCTCCAATCCCACCCCGGTCTGGTACGGTGAAGGGGATGATTTGTTTGTAATTGACGGAGTTTCTTGGGAAAAGGCAATCAAGGGAACAGGGACCGAGGACTATTTCAACACCTCCTGGTGCCCCCAGCAGCGGGTGGAGCATCCGTATTATGGTTTGGTGCGGATCAATGAGGACACTTACGAACAATTTATGGGCCGCACTCACTTTTACCGCTTTCATATCCAGGACCCGATCCGTTTCAATCGGTCTCTCAGGTTCTCCATTGAGCACGGCAAGAACAACGAGCAGGCCCTGGAAATAGCCACGGTGGCCTACTGGTACCAGACAGAGCCGCACAAGGTGTTCCCTCCCATGAAGCCGGTAGCCGAAAGGATGCCCAGGCCGCTTATCGGCTCCTATGGTTGGGACATTTACGAGTGGTACAAGGCCTGGAGAGAGAAGAAGGGCAACCGACTCGACCTCTGGGGTAACGAAAGGTAGCCGGGCAATTGTAGAATCGAGGTTAACCGGCTGTTACCGTGCGCGAATATCTATTTTAGGAGAGGTGCAAACAGCAAATGTAGAGATTGGATTGATGAATTTCAGCGGGTCTATTCATTAGCTGCGGCAGGAGAATAATAGGGAGGCTGATCATTTTTTTTTTCGAAGGTTTTTTGGCACTCAGGGCAAAAAGCGGGACGCTTTAAATCGATTTCCTCCACATAGGTGGATGAATGCATTACGCATTCATAATAAGGGCAATGGACAAGCCCGAAAGTGTGGCCCAATTC
Source organism: Candidatus Glassiibacteriota bacterium (assembly GCA_030604975.1). GTDB lineage: Bacteria > Gemmatimonadota > Glassbacteria > GWA2-58-10 > GWA2-58-10 > JAUVUV01. The sequence continues at coordinate 4,362 of JAUVUV010000179.1, forward strand.
ATGAAAGGATTCTTTTACCAATCTTTCCGCCAAAAGGGCGTCATCATGGGGAAGCCCATAAAATTCCGGCTTAAGCCTGTAAGAGGAGACCACAGCCACAGTACCGTCCAGCTGGGCTTCTCCGAACACAAATGTTAAAATGGGAATGTGCAGGTCCAGCGAGGTGACGCCGAGGACTTTCGCCCCCTTATCAGGATAGTGATTTAGCAGACAGTGGATTAGAGCGGTTGAATTGTATTGATTTCGTTCCTGGTTGAAGGTGCTGTCGTAATCAACCGGAAGATTCTCAATGATAACATCGAAAGTACTCCTCAGGCCTTGATATATCCAGGAAACGATATCAGCCCTGTCCACCGAGAAGGGGACTATCCGTAAGGGATACATATTTGGAGTTTGACTATCTCAGTTTGTATTTCTTGATCTTATTATATAAGGTCACTCGATCGATTTTCAAAATATCCGCAGCTCTGGTAATATTCCACTCAGTCGACTTGAGAATTTTCTCAATGTGCGTTTTTTCCATATCGGCGAGAGATTCATCCACCGTCTTATCAGAAAAACTGTTGAATTGAAAGCTGAGGTCGTCGAGAGTTATGATTTCGCTTTTACCTACCACCGCCGCTCTTTCGATTGCGTTTTCCAGTTCCCTGACATTTCCCGACCAGGGGAATTTTACCAGTGTGTCCAGCGCTTTAGGCTCAATATCTGCGATGTTCTTGTTCAACACGTTAGCGTATTTTTTTATGAAAAATTTCACCAGCAGAGGGATATCCGAGCGGCGTTCCCTGAGAGGCGGAAGTTCAATGGCAAAAACGTTCAGCCGGTAATAAAGGTCCTCTCTGAAAATTCCTTTTTCCACCTCTTTTTCGAGATTCTGGTTGGTGGCACAGATAAGTCTGAAATCGACATCGATAATATTGTTTCCCCCGACACGCGTAATCTGTTTGGCTTCAATAACCCGTAGCAGTTCCATCTGCATCTTCATACTGATATTGCCGATTTCGTCAAAGAAGATAGTCCCGCCGTCGGCCATTTCAAATTTGCCTTTTCGTTTGTAATGCGCACCGGTAAACGCTCCCTTTTCATGTCCAAACAGCTCGCTTTCCATAATACCTTCCGCCA
>JAUVUV010000100.1 GCA_030604975.1 Candidatus Glassiibacteriota bacterium
CATCCAGAAGGTTCGGTGTCTGGTATTCCATCCAGTGGCCGAGAACCGGGCTGAGATAGATAGATCCGAGCTTGTGATTGGCCTCAGCCTGCTGAACCACAGCGGAAAAACAGAATACTGTAACGATCACTGCAAACACTTTTCGACTCATAAATCCTCCTTGCAGCTTTGAGACAGTTCTATTTCAAATGCCTTTCTTGAAATTCAGTAATGTCGCAATTGGATGGCAAACTGCGCCCTGATCCGGGGGGGTATATTCCTGGTCTTCCATTGCTGCTACCGGCCGTGTTTCGCCCTCTGCAGCCATTTTCCCGGCTACCCGGATAACCAGGCAGTTGATTATGAAATTTTACTGATCCTTTTCCTTGGGCTATTTCTCTTCAGATTCCTGCGCCCCGGATTCCAGGGTGGCGGAGGTGAAGATAACCTTACTCTTTTTTCGGGCAATGTAGCCTGGGATTTTTTCGTGGCTTGCCGGCGTGACCTCCTCATCATAGCCGTTTTTGCCAGCGATAGCCATTCCGATGAACATTATTACGCCTCCCACCAGCATAGCCTCAGCCGGACGACGAAGAGTCATGTAGTAGAGTATGCCGACCAGGATGGCAGGGATCAACACCAGCGGAAGGGCCACAAGCATCTTTTTGAGCGCATTGTTTATCCGCACGTTCGGGGCAACCGAGCCCATATGATATTTCACAAGCTGATCCACTGCTTTTGTTGGGGAATCAAGCAGGCAGAAAAAACCGATTGCGGCAAGGTTAAAAGCATCTTTTTCTGTTCTGGACGGGTAACGGCCGAAAAGGTAATGCTCCTCGCCGTTTACCAGCCGGATGACCGCCAGCAGATAGCCGCCGGGGAGCTTATAACATTCACCGTTTTTGACAACCAGCTTGAGGTTATAAAGAACCTCCGTGCGTATAAAATACCTCCCCTTCCTGGTTTTCTGGGCTTGGGCAAAGAAACTGCTGCTGATAACCCGGCGTGCCTGGGCTATATCGGTATCCGAAACCACAGGATACATAATATCATAGCGTGAAGCGATCTCCCGGGCACCCATCACTGCCTGGCTGCGAATATAATCTTTCAGGCAGTTTATCCCTCCCTTCTCTATCCAGTCCACCACGAGATTCATCTTGAAAGCCAGCATTGCCTTTCTGAGACGCCAGAAATCGCAAGGGTACTTCGCAAGCATTCCGTAAATCCGATCCAGTTTGATATTCGCCTCGGCTTTTATAGTACTTTCATGTGTCAGCTTGTCTTTTAGATCTTTGATCTTCTTGTCGTCCACTATTTGAAAACTCGAATAATGCTTGATAAGGGCGCCTTCGTCTAACAGAGCCGGCAGGTCGATTTCCTCAATTATTTCCTCCACACCAAGCTCATCTTCCGGAATACTTCTCAGAGACCGGTAGCGGGAATTGAAATACTTATGCAGCCCCTTCTCCCAGATATAATCAAACATCCGACGCAGGCCCAATTTATTGACCCGGCCGATTATGTCTTCTCCCGGCTTGCTGCTGAAAAGGGTAAAGTAGAACTCTCGCACTTCACTGTCGTCAAGTTTCTGTTCACCGGAGAGACAGACAAGTTTTTTATCTTTTGCAGTGGTTGAGAGAATCATCCGCAAGGCTTGTATCTCGCAGGACTTGGGCATCTGATCGAGCTTGAAAACCTCGTGGGCCTTGCGGTCGAGCATCTTGTCCAGAACAGAGATAACCAGTCGGAATTCGTAGGAGAGGGTTAATAGCCCGCTGTAATTGCGCGCATTGATTTCCTCAATGATCCTTCGGAAAGAATCCAGCGATTCGCCTTGCTCTATCAGGGATTTGAACCTGCTGATCTTGATCTGGTCTCTGATATAACTTTTGCTAAACATTGTTACGTGAGTTTCTGGAGCAAAGATGGAAGATACGTCCTGTTCCCCGTCATATCTATTTTCATTTTCGGTCATGGACGGTTCATAGGCTATAAAATTATATCCTTAGACACACAAATTGCAACATAATTGATCCTTGCGGGGAACTCCGGTTCTTCTAATATATGTTAATGCTTCTGAATTTACTCATCGTGATTTATGATTGAAGCGGCAAATGCAGCCCCGAACCCGTTATCGATTCGGCAGTTTTGCCTTGACTGAAAATAACCTCTGAGTGAGGACATCGCCTGCTCCACACTCAGCTCGTCGCTTTTAACCCGATTCAGGAGATCCCTTATCCGGTCTGGATGCATTGAACCCTTTCCAGGTAGCCACTGAAAATTGTTTTCACCTCATCCAGTGAAGTACAGGCGAAAAGCTTCCGGCGCAGCGTGGAGGCCTCGGCCAGACCCTTTGTGTACCAGCCGAAATGTCTGCGCAGCATTATGACACCATATTTCTCGCCATATTCCTCCACCATCATCTGCGTATGCTCCAAAGCAAGGCGGAAGCGCTGATCAGCCTGAGGTTCTCCCGGGTCGTCCTGCCCGGTGAGCAGGCATTTCGCGCGACTGAATATCCACGGGTTGCCAACCGCTCCCCTGCCGATCATTACCGCAGCACACCCGGTGGTATCAAACATCTCCGACACATCAGAAGGGGTGAAAACATCCCCGCTACCGATAACCGGCACTGTGGAGACCCGCACAAGCTCGCTGATCTGGTCCCATTCGCTTTGACCGGAAAACCCCTGGTCCCGGGTACGTGGATGCAAGGTCAAGGCACTGATCCCCGAGCGGATCAATTCCTCGGCAACCTCGAGATAATTGAGCATGCCGGCATGCCAGCCGCTGCGGATTTTCGCGGTAACCGGGATCGAGCCTGCCCCCCGAATGGTTTCACGGGCTATCTCACCGACAAGTTTCGGATCGCGCATCAGCGAGGCACCCCCGTTTTTTCTGACCACCTTTCTTACCGGGCAGCTGAAATTCAGGTCGATAAAATCCGGCTCACACCCGGCCGCCTTACCCGCCGCCAGGCCCATTATCCTGGGATTGGAGCCGAAAAGCTGGATTCCGAATGGGCGTTCGGCCTCGGTGAAACGCAGCAGGCGACTGGTTCTGCCAGCATCTTGCACCAGCCCGTCGGCACTGACCATTTCACTCCAGGTGACATCCGCGCCCATCTTCCGGCAAACCCGCCGGAAGATGGAATTGGTGATTCCCGCCAGGGGTGCGAGTATCAGTTTTCCGTTGAAGTCCATACTAATGAAAATTTAGTTAAGGGAACATTTCACCAGGTTTATACTTTAAATATAGTAAAAAGATTCTTAAAAACTAAACTTTTTCCAACAGAATTATAAACTCTGTTACCGCTTTTACTGTTTCAAATGTCCAGGAGTTCAACCTTGCTAAAAACTGCCATCCGGCTTAGCTTATATGCTCGTTTGCAGACCCGTTTAGAGCAATGTATAAACCGGAGCATTCGGCGTTGAAAGATTTCCAGATCCACGAGGTGATCGAAAAGCTCAAGCTGGCGGCCCGGGAATGGAATGTTCCGATTGTCACCGACATCACACGCAGGCACCGAGACCCGTTCAAGGTGCTGATCGCCACTGTACTGAGCTTGCGCACCAAGGATGAAACCACAGCCAAAGCCGCCGAACGACTGTTTAATACCGCAGCGACCCCGGAGAAGATGATCCAGCTGAGCGCCGAACAGATCGCCGAGCTGATCTATCCTGTCGGTTTCTACAAGACAAAGGCCAAGAACATTCTTGACATTTGTCGCCTTCTCATTGATGAATACGGAGGCTGTGTGCCCGATGATCTGGAGGAACTGCTGAAATTCAATGGTGTCGGCCGCAAGACAGCCAACCTGGTGGTTACTCTCGGTTACGGCAAACCCGGAATTTGTGTGGACACGCATGTCCACCGGATCTCGAACCGTCTCGGGTATGTCAGAACGCGGACCCCGAAAGAAACTGAGTTCGCTCTCAGGGAAAAACTGCCTCCCAAGTACTGGATTGTTTACAACGACCTGATGGTTACATTCGGCCAGAACCTGTGCAAACCGATTTCGCCGTTCTGCTCGAAATGCCCGCTGAACCATCTCTGCAGCCGGGCAGGAGTTAAACGCTCCCGTTAGCCGGCCCGTTCTCTTCCGCCCGGTTGAATTCCTCGATAAATTTCATCGTTTTATCCAGTTCCTCGCGCAGCTTGACTGAACCCGGCTTTATTTCTTCGGATTGCACCCCAAGTATTTCTGACATATCCACCGCAATCCGGTGGGGCTCAGGCAATGGGTGAGAAAAACCCATTTTGTCGGTTAACTGTTCCGCCTTGGCAATCACACAGGCCCCGAGGGCGGTTATCCGGTCCACCCCGGACTCGAAACCGAAAGTCCCGCAGTGGTGGTTCCCGATAAGCTCGCAGATCGCTTTCGGGATTTTCCATTCCTCGGCAAGCATCCTTCCGGCAACCAGGTGGTTGAAACCGAAAACCTCCTCTTCAACTGCCATCGGGTTTTCAATATCGGATTCCTCGAGCAGCCGTTTGTAAAACCGGGCTGCCACCTGAGGATCATAGTGTCCGAAAACCACCCAGCCGATATCGTGCATTAGCGCCGCAGTGGTGATAAGCCCCGAGTTCCGGGTCTGATGGAGAACCTCACGCAGGATGTACTCGGCGCACACCGAAACGGCGTGGGAGTGCTTCCAGAACCCGATAAGGTCGAAATGTTCGTTTTCGGCCTGGGCCTGGTAAAGTTTAGAGCGGAAAACATGGTAGCAGATAATATTTTTCACCTGGTTATAGCCGAGAAAAGTGATCGCCCGCTGGAGAGAATCGATCCGGTAGCGCAGGCCGAAAGCCACGGAGTTGACTGTTTTCAGAATTTTGGCCGCGTATAATGGATTGGAAGCCAGGACCAACGCTATCTCGCGCGGTTCCATGCTGAAATCTATCTGGACTATCGGGGCGTCCCCCATCTCCGGTAGCTCGCGCAGAGTGTGTTCCAGGCGCCAGATCGTTTCCACCTCGACCTGGGATCGGCTCATAGGCCGCCACCCAAGCTCTGATTGCAACTCCACGGTCTGCTCCACCGATTTTTGGGCATCACCTGCCTCAATGGAAGAAGTGCCGGATGATGGCTCTGTTTTGGGTTCTTTCTCTGCCGGCTGCCGCCTGATTATGCGCTGGGCCGGCGGCGGTTTTTTCTTTACTGTACGCAACAGTACTAACAGGTAGATAAGAACCAGCACCAGAAGGAAAACGACAAGGTAAGCTATCGGGTTCATTGGCGGATCCTTTTGGAATGATAATTTAATCTTAAAATCAGGCAGAATGCTATTTTCATTGTAAACTGAAGTTTCGCTTAATGTCAAGCGCAATCCCTGAAGATAGTAAATTCAGCACAGATGTGGGTGTTTCAACTTGACTGAGACCACGATTTTAGGGTAGTATAATGAGGCAGATTGTAGAGTATCCCGTGGAGCTTTTTTTTTGCCGCGAGGTTAAAGTGTTTCTCAACAGACAAGTTATCGTTCTGTTATTGCTGTTTTCGATTCCCGGTGTTTATCTACACGGTCAGGCTCAAATCCAATCGACCTCTTTCGAATCCCTGCTCAGCGAGAATCTTCAACTGAAAGATCGCCTTCACTTTCTCGAATCGCGCAGGGAATCGTTCCGCTGGGGCCGTTTCGAGCAAACGCCGTTGCTGCGTTCGGGCTCTATAATGTACACCACCGTTACCCCGGAAGGCAGGCTTTCCTTCGCCACTGACAGCCAGGGGTTGATTTTTTTCAACGGTACTTTTTTCGAATCGGTTAACTCCGGCAACTCTTCCCTCCCCGATGACTATGTCACCGCAGTGGCTCCTCTGCCTGGCAACCGCGCCTATATCGGAACCGGCAGCGGGATGGTCTTCTACGTGAACGGCGAACTGAGTAAGGTTCCCGGCCTTCCAGACGAGCTTGCAAGCGGCCCGATAAGCTGCCTTCAGATTGTCGAAACGAGTGAACTCTGGGCAGGCACTCAAGGAGCCGGGATCTGGCGCCTGAACGAAAGCGGATGGCAGAACTGGCGTTCCAGGCCGGATTCAGCAGGGCTGACCGGTGATGATATAAACGCCCTGGTATATGATACCGCTACCTCTCAACTCTGGGCTGCAACAGCAGGCGGCGGAGTGTGCCGCTATGTAAACGGAGCGTGGGAAAGTTTTCCCGAGCCTCTCGGGCCTGGAAGCAGCGAAGTTTATACTCTGGCCCTGGACAGCGACGGCCTGGTCTGGGCGGGCACGGTGGCTGCCGGAGCGGGATTCTGGGACGGCAGGCGATGGCGGAAAGCACCTCTGCCGTTGCCTGAGAACGAGGGTGTGGTCAATATCACCGTGCTTTCCGACGGGGACCTTTTTTTCGGTTCCACCGCCGGTTCGTATATCTATAGCAGGCTCTCCGGAGACTGGCTCAGGCTGCCGGTTCCGGAGGAACTGGCCCCCTACCCGGTAATTTCAGCCGTCGAAACCAACGACCGGCTCTGGCTCTCCCCCAGCGGACAGGGCCTTTATTTCTATGACCGCGGCGTGGTCTCCCGCTACAATACCGAAAACGGCCTGCCCCATGACACACCATACCATATCGCCAGATCGAGGGACGGCCGGATCTGGGTTTCCACCTGGGACGGGATTGGTATTTTCGATGGACTGAGATGGACCCGTATGGGCCGTCTGGACGGTCTTCCGGGTGACCTGGTAACCTTTGTCCTGTTCGGGAATGATGGCACGACCTATTTCGGCACACACAATGGTCTGGCTATTCTGAAACAGGGTAATTGGAAGACCTACAGCCGGGACAACGGCCTGCAGAGCAATACGATCAACCATCTTTCTCTTGATAAAACCGGAAAACTCTGGATCAGCACCGAGGGCGGCGGAGTCTCGGTACTGGACCGTGACTCGCTGACAACCTACCGCACAGAGCAAGGCCTCCCCTCCAACCAGGTCCAGTCCACGGCCCACGAACCGGACGGCACGGTCTGGATCGCGACTAAAAATGGACTTGTACGCATCAGGAACGGGCAAGTAATCTTGCCGGATGTCGATGAGCAGGAGCCCGGCTTCCGCTTCCCAGGGGATTATCACTTCACCTCTGTCAAGTTCACCCGCGACGGCTCGCTCTGGGCTGCCACCTACGATGATGGCGTGTGGCAGAGAGAACCCGAAGGCGGGTGGAAAAACTTCACTGTGGAAAACGGCCTGAGCGCGAACAGAGTCTATGCAATCGAGGAAAGCAGTGAGGGAAGACTGTTTTTCGGTACAGAGATGGGCCTGAGCCTTTTTGACCGCGCTCACTGGCGCTCTTACAGTGCAGCCGACGGCCTCAATTCGGGCGCGATAAAAGCTGTCATGGCAGGCAGAGGCGACTCGCTGTGGCTTGCCAGTGTCGATCAGGGCGTGATCTGTTACGACCTGAGCCGCTTTCTTCCCCCTGAAACCTATATTCATACTCCCCGCGGAGCGGTCCTGGGCCTTGATCCGGAAAAACGCATCGTTCAGCTCGTGGC
>JAUVUV010000200.1 GCA_030604975.1 Candidatus Glassiibacteriota bacterium
AAGCACCGCTGTGAAAAGGATTAAAATAAAAGGTGCGCGCCAGCATAACCTGAAAAATATCGATCTCGATCTTCCGCGCAACAAGCTTGTTGTTGTCAGCGGGGTGAGCGGATCAGGCAAGAGCTCGCTGGTTTTCGATACGCTCTACCAGGAAAGCAGGCGGCGTTACCTGGAAACCCTTCCTACTTATGTCCTTCAGTTCATGGAACGCATACCCCGCCCGGATGTGGACGAACTGAGCGGCCTGAGCCCTGCCGTGGCAGTCGAGCAGCGAAACCCGGTAAATACCTCCCGAAGCACTGTGGGCACGATCACCGAGATTTACGACTACCTTCGCCTGATCTACGCACGGGCCGGTGTAACAATCTGTCCGGGATGTGGCCGAACGGTCCAGCCGGATTCGCCGGAAACTGTTACTGAAGAGCTTTTCGCCGCCCACGAGGGCTTCCAGGCAAATGTTACCTTCGAACCTTCCCACTCGGATAAAATCACAGCCGAAACGCTGCAGGAAAGCCTTCTGGCGCTGGGATTTATCCGTTTGATCAACGCCCAAAGCGGCGAAATACTTCGCCTGAACGATCAAAATGCTGCCTCCCGGCTTGATCCCTCTGCCCCGCTTCACGTGGTAGTGGACAGGGTAAAGATCGAACCGCAGAACCGGAGCCGCCTTGCCGAAAGCCTGGCTGTCGCATTCGGCCACGGTGATGGCGTTCTGCGTATACTTATCGAAGGTCTCAATGAACCTCTCGTGTTCTCTCAGCGCTATCACTGTGCACCCTGTGACCGTTATTTCCCGGAACCCACGCCCAACCTTTTCTCTTTCAACAACCCCTATGGAGCCTGCCCCACATGCCGCGGCTTCGGCAACCTTCTGGATTACGATCTTCGCCTGATCGTGCCGGATGAGGGCCGTACATTGGCAGGAGGAGCGCTCGATCCCTGGACCAAACCGCGCTATGAGGGCCGCAGGACACGGCTCAGGGCTTTCTGCAACGAAAGAGGGATCGATATGCACACACCCTGGCGTGATTTGCCCCGGCATGACAGGAACTTTCTCCTTCATGGTGATTCGTGGTTTGAAGGCCTGTTGACTTTCCTGCACCGCCTGGAGAGGAAAAAGTACAAGCAGTACATCCGTTTTTTCCTGCGCAGATACCAGAGCGAACGCACCTGCCCGGACTGCGGAGGCAGCCGCTTGAGAAGCGAGGCGCACGACGTGCTGGTGGCAGGGGAGACTGTCTCCAATCTTACAGAAATGAGTATCGAAGCGCTGCGAGAACATTTCGAGGTTCTTGACAATAAACTTTCCCCGAACCGTCTCGAGGCGGTCTCGGAATTGATTGATGAAATCAGCTCAAGACTCGATTTCATGCTCGAGGTCGGCCTGGGCTACCTGACCCTTTCCCGCCTGACCCGTACGCTTTCCGGAGGCGAGTACCAGCGGATCATGCTCACGCGCCTTCTGGGCAGCGGACTGACCGATACTCTTTTCGTGCTTGACGAACCCACAATCGGCCTTCACCAGCGAGACACCCGACAGTTAGTCACTGTATTGCGGAACCTGGTCAAGCGTGGCAACAGCCTGATCGTGGTGGAGCATGACCGTGAGGTTATCAGCTCTGCAGACCACATTGTGGAACTCGGCCCGGGAAGTGGTGAACAGGGCGGCCGGGTGCTGTTCAGCGGGCAGGTCAAAAAATTTCTCTCCACTCAAAGCGCCACCGCATGTTATTTAAGGAATCCTGAGATTGCGAAAAAAGGGAAAGTGAGGCCAGCCAGAAAGTATCTCATCCTGCGGGGAGCAAACCTTCATAACCTCAAGGCAATGGAGACAAAGTTCGGGATCGGACTGTTCAACTGTGTAACCGGAGTAAGCGGAAGCGGAAAGAGTTCCCTGGTAATGGGGGTGTTGAAGCCCACTGTCGAGGCTGTGCTTTTAGGCTCGGGCCGCCGCCTGGCTCAGGAACTGGAAAAAGTAACGGTTGAGAACTTCGAGAGTCTTGACGGTGTCGTGCTGGTCGACCAATCCCCTATCGGAAAGACACCGCGCTCAAACCCGATTACCTATATCAAAGCTTTTGATCACGTGCGCAAGCTTTTCGCCAGCACTTCGACTGCCAGGCGCCTGGGTCTTAAACCCGGTGATTTTTCTTTCAACACACCGGGTGGACGCTGTGAGCCCTGTAAGGGGGCAGGCTTCGAACTGGTGGACATGCAGTTCATGGCCGATGTGATGGTGCCGTGCGAAGCCTGCGGGGGCAAGCGGTTCACGGCCAGTACGCTTGGCGTTCACTATCGGGGAAAAACAATCGACCAGGTGCTCGAACTGAGTGTCGATGAGGCGATGGCTTTTTTCTCCGACCAGGCCGGAATAGGCAAGCCACTCTGGGTGCTTCAGTCTGTCGGGCTGGGCTACCTGAAGCTCGGCCAAAGTGCGACCACGCTTTCGGGCGGGGAAAGCCAGCGACTCAAGATAGCTCGCCAGTTGATCCAGGGCGGCTCCGGCCGGGCACTTCGCGGAAAGCTATATATCCTGGATGAACCAACCACCGGACTCCATGCCGTGGAAATAAAAAAGCTCCTTCGTGTACTTGATCGCCTGCTGGAGGCTGGCAACACGGTAATCGTAGTGGAACACCACCCCGAGGTAATCACCCACGCCGACTGGGTTGTCGACCTGGGTCCGGAAGGCGGAGACGCAGGGGGAAAGGTGGTGGTCCAGGGTCCGCCCGAAACCGTGGCTGCCTGTAAGGAAAGCTATACCGGAGTGATGCTTGCCCGGATGCCTGCATTCAAATCCACCCGGAGTTCCAGGTGAGGGGAAAAATCCAATTCACGGATTGCCGAGGCAGAAAAGACTGAATAACAATAAAGCCTGAATATTATCTCATGGGCACAAAATTGCTTGACAGATTTGAATAATGGAACAATTATCAATTCAGAATGAATATTTGCCCTGCCGGCATCGTCTTATATTTTAAAGAATAGCCAAAGTCTGTGAAATCATCTTCACTTTCAAGCCTTTCCTGGAGCCAGCCATGAAAGCCGGATTATTTATCCCCCTGCTGCTTTTCATCCTGGTTTTTCCGGTTGCAGGCCAGGATGAGGATGTTCCCGAGGATTATGAGGGTCTCCTCGAAAGAGACGATATAACTGTTAGAATGCGCGGCGGTGACCTGGAAATAACAGTGACTGCAATGGACGAGAGTATCATCCGCTACGCCACCAAAGAGATGCGAGATCATCTGCGCAAGCTTAAAGAGGACCGCCTCGCCGATAATATCAACTACAACCCTGACGATCCGAAAAGGCCAATAACGTTCCTGGTAACCTTTCGCGCATTGGGCCAGGAAATAAGGTATGAACCCCACGAACTGGTGATCTATAACTATGGCCAGGAATACAGGCCTATCGAGGTCGTTCCTGTCTCTTCGAATTTCAACTCCAAGGTTGCCTATATCAGAAGACCGCCGCTATCGGCGATTTACCTTTTTGACAGAAGTATCGACCTGGATTCCCGGGATCTGGTGATCAGTTACTATAACGCCCTCTTTTTCAACAACTGGATCCGGATTATCGAAAGAGTGAACGAGGCCGAAACCCAGTACGAGGTTTTTCGGGCAAGGCAGGAAGAAAACTGACAGCAGGCATTATTGCCGCATGAATAACATCTCATTTCCTGATCAATATTCTTCCAAATAACGGCCATTGGCATCCCATTATTTCGTAATCCATTACGCAGTACAAGGAACAGGTGTGGCTGGCGGCCTGTCTGCAGATATCACCGCCAGAATATTGATTTCTTTTGACAAACCTGCCAATTTACCTCACTCAATACAGTAATAGTCTTATCCCGCTAATCAGATCTGTTTCGCACATTTTCGGCGTATCTTGCGCCGTGGCATCAGTGTGAGTAATTTTTCTTTAACAATCGGCAAAAGTTGCATATGTCAGAGCTGAATCCAAATAACGAATGGACCTTTGTAGTCGACCGCCTTGAGAAAACTGTCTCGCTGGCCATGGAGATCGCCGAGGTGATCCGTACGCCCGGCGTGGTGGCCTTTTTCGGCGGACTGGGATCTGGTAAAACCACTTTTATTCAGGCTCTTGGCGCTGGGCTAGGGCACAGGTGCGCGATCACCAGCCCGAGCTACACTATAATCAATCGCTACGACGGTGGCAGTCTTCCACTGGTGCATGTGGATTGCTACAGGATTGAAGAGGAAAAAGAGTTATACGAGATCGGGTTAGACGAGATTTTTGCCGGCGACAGTCTCGTGTGCGTTGAGTGGTCAGATCGGGCACTGGGGCTTTTGCCACAATCGAGGCTTGAAATACATCTGAGTTATGAGGGTCACAGACAGCGTGGAGTGAAAATTTTACTACTGGGCGATATATGGCCAGAGTTGCGCTCGAAAATCCCTCTCTGGCTGGAAAGGAATCTCTGAGACCGATGACCGGACCTCTTCTGTGTATTGATACATCTACTTCCATAGGTTCTGTGGCTCTTTTGGACAAAGAGGGGCCTCTGGCAAGCCGCACTAAAAATAACCAGGCGTCGCAGGCTGAGAGGCTTTTTTCAACAATAAGGGAGCTTATGGCCGAATGCGGGGTAAGTTTCGCACAGCTTGGCGGGGTGGCCGTAGCGGTGGGCCCGGGCTCCTTTACCGGTTTGAGGATTGGAGCGAGTACGGCAAAAACATTGGCCTGGGTCACGGGAAAGCCCTTGTATGCGGTGGGTTCGCTGATGGCGCTTGCCTCTGGCGCAGCGGAGTACGGATTGCCTGTCTGTGCAACATTCAATGCTGGCCGGGATGAACTCTATGCCGCCTGCTATCTCTGGCGGCCCGGCTCCAGTCAGGCCCAAGAGCTTTTAAACCCATGCACCCTCAGTGTCGGAAAGCTTTGCAGCCGGCTTCCCGGCCTCGCTCACAGGGGGAAAATTATCTGCCTGGGACAGGGATTCAGAAAGCGGGAGAGCGAAATAAGAGCCTGCGCCGGAAAGTATCTTCAGCCAGTGCCGAAAGAGCTGGATCATCCGAACGCCTCATTGCTGGGCAATCTAGT
>JAUVUV010000334.1 GCA_030604975.1 Candidatus Glassiibacteriota bacterium
AAAAAATATATATTCTGTGAAGCGGTACTAGTTCATAAATTAGTAAGATGTTATGTTTCCCCGGGGCCTGGGGGGGTGGGGGGGCGGCGGGCGCATGAAATGCGCGCCGTTGTACTTTTGCACAACGGACTGTGCGACTTGGGTCGCACAGCCACCGCCCCCCTCCCTCGATGGCTGATAACAAACTGAAAATAAGTGATTAGCCCTGTCAAGGTCTGGGTTTCATGAATAATCCGGGCTAAATTTGATTGCGTTTTAAAATCCGGCTCACTATATTATTTGAGATTTCAAGTTGCGTTAATCAAGGGCAGGCTGGGCCAGAGTTCGATTTCGGTATCCACTTTTACAGTGTAAATTTCTCAGAGCCAGTCCGGTTTTAGTCAGATAATTTTTGTTTACCAACTTAAACGTTAATTCTGATGTAAAAATCTGGAGACGTTATGTCGGGCCATTCCAAATGGTCGACAATAAAACGGAAGAAAGGCAAGGAGGATGAGAAGCGAGGTAAGATATTTACCAAGCTGATCAAGGAGATCTCAGTTGCCGCCAGAACGGGAGGGGGGGACATCGAGGCCAACTCCCGTCTGCGTCAGGCGATCGATGCCGCTAAAAGCGCTAACATGCCCAAGGAAAATATCGAGCGGGCGATCAAAAAAGGCACGGGTGAGCTGCCCGGGGTAAACTACGAGGAGGCGGTTTACGAGGGATACGCTCCGGGCGGTGTGGCGCTTTACATCGAGGTGCTGACCGACAACAAGAACCGAACGGTGAGTGAGATCCGCCACATCCTCACCAAGCACGGCGGCAACATGGCTGAGGCCGGCAGTGTGGCTTGGATGTTCAGCCAGAAGGGTCAGATATTTGTTGATACCGAGCATTACGACGAGGAGACAGTGTTTCTCACTGCCAGCGAACTCGGTGCTGAGGATATCATCACCGAGGAAGGCCTTCACGTGATTACCACCGCAGTGGAGGACTTTACAGCGTTTAAAGACGGCCTGGCAGCAGAGGGCATCGAGATAAAGGACTCGGAGCTGGTGATGGTGCCCTCGAGCACGATCAAGCCTGAGGAGAAAGTTGCGGGGAAAGTATTGAAACTTCTGGAGGCACTCGAGGACAGCGATGATGTCCAGCGGGTCAACTCCAATTTCGACATAGATGAGGAGGTTTTACGCAAGCTTGAAGGCGAGTGATCCGAACCGGTTGGACTCTGCGACAACAATCATGGGAATCGACCCCGGCGGGGAGGTGACAGGAATCGGGGTAGTCCGCCGGGAGGGCAACATGATTCGCATGGTTGCCTGTGGCGCCAGCCGCGCCCGCAAGGGCGAAAGCATCGCGGAGAAACTCTGCCGGGTATTCAGGTTTGTCCAGGAGATTATTGAAGAGTACAGGCCGGAAGTCCTGGCTGTTGAAGACACATTTTACGGCAGAAACGTTAAAAGCCTCAAATCGATTAGCCAGATCAGGGGAGCGATCATCCTGGCCGGGGCGCTGGCTGGTGTTTCGATATATGAATACAGCCCCCGGGAAGTGAAGAAAGCTGTGGTCGGACGGGGGGACGCCTCCAAAGAGCAGGTCCAGAAAATGATCCAGGCCTTGCTGGGCCTTGAATCCGCTCCAAAACCTCATGATGCCGCTGATGCGCTTGCCATTGCTCTCTGCCATTCCCATCGCCGCCAGTTTTAAAAAGTTGCGGGAAACGATTTTGATATTATACTGCGTTAGTGAAAGGGGATTTCGCCAGAGATGATCGCTCAACTGGAAGGCAAACTGATCGAGAAGTCGCCCTCCTCGGTAGTAATAACCGCCGGCGGGGTGGGTTACCAGGTTTCGGTGCCCCTGACCACTTTCGATAAGCTGCCCGCAACCGGTGAACAGGTGAGCCTTTTTACCTACCTTCACGTGCGGGAGGATATACTTCAGCTCTACGGTTTCTCCTCCCGCGAGGAACGCGCTACTTTCGAGAAGATGATCTCTGTCAGCGGTGTAGGACCGCGCCTGGCCCTGGCGATTTTGGGCGGCCTGAGTGTGGAACAGCTGATCGCCGCGGTGGAAACCTCGCAGACCGCCTATTTGAACCGTATTCCGGGTGTGGGAAAAAAGACCGCCGAAAGGATTGTTCTCGAACTGAAAGGCAAGCTCGGCGAAATGGTTGCTCTGGCCGAAATTAGCGTCCCTGGGGCTTTCGAGCCTGAGGGTCGAGAGGCCGTGGCCGCACTTGTTTCGCTTGGTTTTTCCAAAACCCAGGCGGAAAAAGCCGTGTTCAAGGTACTCGAGGCCGAAAGCGACAAACTCGATATCACAGAGCTTGTACGCCGTGCCCTGGCTGGCATGTAAATTTCATTAAATGAGATCTTTAATATAGCTGAGTAAGGATTGTGATGGAGGAAAGCGAAGAAAGAAAGTTTGATCTGACCAGTCCCGGAGCCCTGGCTGATGAATTGACCTTCGAGACCAGCCTGCGGCCTGCGACCCTGGACGAATTTGTCGGCCAGCCGAAGCTCAAGGAGCAGCTCTACGTGTTTATCGAGGCGGCCAGGGGGCGCGGCGAGGCGCTCGACCACTGCCTGTTCTGCGGCCCGCCGGGGCTGGGAAAAACCACCCTGGCGCATATTATAGCCAGGGAAATGGGTGTCAATATCCGAGTCACCAGCGGACCCGTTCTCGAAAAGGCAGGCGACCTTGCCGGCCTGCTGACCAACCTCGCCGACAGCGATGTGCTTTTTATCGATGAAATCCACCGGTTGCGCACCAACGTGGAGGAATACCTCTACCCGGCAATGGAGGATTTTAAACTCGATATTATGATCGATACCGGCCCCAGCGCCCGCAGTGTCAGGGTTCCGCTGAAACATTTCACCCTGATCGGGGCAACCACACGCAGCGGCCTGCTGACCAGCCCCATGCGCTCCAGGTTCGGTGTGGTGGGCCGGCTTAACTTTTACAGTGATGAGGAACTGGAGCAGATTGTCGTCCGTTCCGCAGGAATTCTGGACTTGGATATCGACAGCGATGGAGCGGTCGAGATAAGCCGCCGCTCGCGGGCCACTGCGCGAATCGCCAACCGGCTTCTTCGGCGAATCCGTGATTTCGCACAGGTCCGCGCCGAGGGGCGGATAACAGCCGATGTAGCGCGCAAGGGCCTGGAGATGCTGGAAGTAGACGAGTCCGGTCTGGATGAAATGGACCTGGCAATCCTGCGCGCGCTGATCGAGAAATACGGCGGCCGGCCGGTGGGACTCGGAACCCTGGCTGTCACTGTGGGGGAGGAGCGGGACACGATCGAGGAGGTCTACGAGCCGTTCCTGATCCAGCGCGGCTTTATCAACCGCACACCACGGGGAAGAGAGCCAACGGTTCTGGCGTACCGGCATCTCGGTTACGAGCCGCCCCGTGATAAGGGTTCACTCCCCAGCCAGAGTGACCTGTTCGATGGGAAATGATTATACCTGAGAAGAGGTGAACTGTTGTGGATTTCGGAGGCTTTAGCGGCGGCCTGGGCCGTGTGCTGGTGATTTAGCAAAAAGGATGCCGGCCCACTTTTTCCATCATCTGAATTCGATTTCATCCTTTTTTGGGCCGTTGAATGTCCTCTGAGTTAAGAGGCGATCCTGCAGCCAGGTCTCTTGAGTACACAACACCGCGTAATCTCTTAACCTCGAACGGACCAAGTTCGGTCCACGG
>JAUVUV010000135.1 GCA_030604975.1 Candidatus Glassiibacteriota bacterium
CAGTCGTGCAAGCTCCTCGTGAAGGTCTTTCGCTCCTGAACCGAGCTCAAGCATTTCGCCGGCCACAATGCCCCGTGACCCGTTATGCGCGACAGCTTCCAGGGTTTGCAGAGCCTCTCTCATCGAGAGAGGGTTGGCATTGTAGGAATCATCGAGTATAACCGTAGTGCCGATTTTTTTCAGATCTGTCCGCATCTTGAGCAAACGAGAGGCTTCAAGACCGCTTTTAATCAGTTTATCCTCAAGCTCCAGCAGGCGGCCTACAGCTGCAGCGGCCAGCGCATTAAGGACGTTGTACAGGCCCGTGAAGCCCAGCTTGATCCGCAATGACCTGTCAAAGACAAACGAAGGCCTGGCCTGGCTGTCGAGGGAGATTTCGGTGGCTCGCAGATCGTTATCCTCGCTCAGGCCAAAGCTCAGGGTATTTGTGAAATTTCCCGGAACATATTTGCGAAGAAGATCGTCATCACCGTTATAAATACAGACCCCATCCGCTGCGGTTTCCTCGAAAAGTTCCAGCTTGGCCGCGAGTACTCCCTCAATACTGCCGAAGCCCTCTAGATGAGATGGGGCGATATTTGTTATCACCGAGGTGTCGGGTGCTGCAAGCCGAGCCAAATGCCGGACTTCGCCGGGATGGTTGGCTCCGATTTCGGCGACCAGAAATTCTGTTTCCGCCTCAATGCCCAGAATGGTCAGCGGGACCCCGATATGGTTGTTGAAATTCCCCGAGGTCGCGTGCGTCCTGAATTTCTGACCCAGGATAGAGGCGATCATTTCCTTGGTGGTGCTTTTACCGTTCGAGCCGGTTACCGCAACCGCACGGCAGTTACGGTTCAAATGTCTGACATGGCTGGCCAGGCTTTGAAGGCCGGCGAGGGTATTCTCAACCAAAAAACATTGGAGGCCCTCAGGCAATTGATAATTCAGGGCTGTCGGCCCGATCAGCGCGCCAAGAGCACCGGCATTTTTCGCCTGCTCCAGGTAGGCGTTGCCGTTGAAAGTGTCTCCGATCAGGGCCACGAAAAGAGTATCGCTGCAGTCGAGGCGTGTGTCGGTCGAAAAACCCCGATAAGTGAGCTCATTGCCAGGACCATGAAGTTTGACTTTCTCAAGGGCGGCAATAATGTTGCCTGTTTTAAGTTCCATAATTAGAAAGAATATGTCCGGTAATTGTAGAGAAGAACTTCGCCCTCGTTATCGAATACCAGAAACTTGATTTTATTGTAATTGGAGGGTTTATCCGAAAGACCGATCCCAGCGTCGATTGTTTTGAATTTCCTGATCGCGTAGGTGTCGCCGAGGCGGTAAGTTAACGGTCTCCCCGGTGCCATTTCGAATTCCGGGAACGTGCCGAATTTACTCAGGTCCCCGCTCGAGTGCTCGACGACAATCAACACGTAGCCGGAATAGAGCCTTTTTTCCTGGCTCTTATTGACCAACTGGAAACGAATGTGAAGGCTGTCCCCTGAGATTTCTGTTTCCAGATTTTCGATTTGTATGTCCTTCGAATATTCTCCCGGCGCCACCTCAGAAGTATCGCTGTTTGCACCGATCAGCAGAATCAGCTCCTTTTGCGCTTCCAGCTTGCTTTTTAGCTCACTGATATGGCCTTCCCGCTTGGAGAGGTTTTCTTGCAGCATTTGGACAGAAGATCTCAGCTCGGCATGCTGCGTTTTCAATTTCCTGAAATTGACCATCGAGAAAACTGCCGCTCCGATCAGTGTTAACAGAAAGACGGCAATCAGAACCAGTTCCTTGATCGAGAATTCGATTGTGAATGGTTCCCGGCTTTCAGAGACCAGGACTATGGTAATGGTGTCTCTTTTCACTTTTCCTCCCGGTCAATTTGCTGGAGGTGGCTGGAATTATTCAGTTCCCGCCCAGAGTAGGTAACCATAGAATACGAATTATCTTCCCGGCTGCTTGATATTCCGGTCAAGCTGCAGAGCGCCTCGCGCTGGAGTTCGGTTCCGGGTTGAGGCGATTGCGAACAAACCTTGACACCCCCTTCAATACGCGTCTTGAGCCCTAGCTCGGTCAATATCGCTAAGGCCTTGCGTACAGAAAGCCCGGTTACCTGAGGCATAATTACCTTTTTAGAGTTTGAACGCAGGTTGGCTGCAGATCTTCGGAGCGGAACCGGATTGGTTCTCTTAGGAGTTCGCGGGTTATTGAGTACGGTGGTCTTAACAGTAGAGTAGGGAAAGCCGAGCAAGCGGCGGTCGATAACATTGCTGGTAGAAAGGAGAGAATTCCGGATGATTTCGCTGAAAACCGGAGCGGCACAGCTCCCTCCCCAACGGCGTGTGTAGGCGGGCTCATTGATCGTGATAAAAATGACGATCTGGGGATTGAGCGGAGGGAAGAAACCACCGAAAGAGCTGATATAACCGTTGTCGCCGTAACCCGATTCGGGATCGGCTTTCATACTGGTCCCGGTCTTGCCAGCCACCTTGAATCCGGGAACTGCGGCCGCAGTTCCGGTGCCGGAATCTACAGCCGCGATAAGCGTCCGGGTGATTTCCCTGGCAACCTCTTCCGGCAGCACACGCCTGATTTTACGCGGTTTGAAACTGTAGTGGACATGGCCGCTTTCATCGCAAATCTCGGCAACCAGCACGGGTTCATAGAGGGTTCCGCCATTGGCCACGGTCGCGTAGGCCATTGCCATCTGGAGAGGTGTTGCCAGAACACCATACCCGATTGCAAGGCTTGTTTTGGTGGTGTGGTCCCAGCGGGAAGGCACAGGCAGCCGCCCCCGGTCCTCGCCGCTGAAAGTTTCGCCCGTATAGGCGCCAAACCCGAATGCGCGGAGCCTGCGGTAAAGCTCCTTGTCACCGATCTTCCGGATAAGCTTGGACATTCCGATATTGCTTGATTTGGCGATAACCTCCTTTATACTCAGGTAACCGTAGGGGTGGACATCCCTGATAGTACGGTTACGGAAAGTATATACACCGTTCTCGCAGAATACGGAATCTTCCAAGTTGATATGCCCGCCGGCCAGAAGAGCACTGGCAATAAAGGTCTTGAAAGTACTTCCCGGCTCGAAAGGAAAGTTGGTTGCCAGATTGAAAAAATCGCCTTTTCTGAAATTGTGGCTGGCGTTGAGATCAACATTGGGACAATTGGCTAGGGCAAGGATCTCGCCGGTATGCGGGTCAAGTACCACCACGCAGCCGTTTCTGGCCTCGCTTTTTTCCACCGAACCCCGAAGCGCTTCCTCGACTATCTCCTGGAACTCGGCGTCAACGGTCAGGCGAAGGTGGAGGCCGTTTGTTTGCCTGCGCAGGGGATAATCTAATGTATTATATGGTTTACCTCTTGCATCTCTCTGCACGACAAGCCAGCCCGGTTTGCCGCACAGGTGGGAATCATGGGAGAACTCCACCCCTGTAAGACCGATCTCATCAACCCCCACATAACCGATAACCTGTGATGCGAGATTGTGCCTGGGATAATAACGCTTGGATGAGGGAATAAATCCGATGCCCTCCAGGTTCATCTCCTGAAGTTTCCGAAGGGTAAGGGGATTGACTTTTTGCTGGATCATGACAAACGGCCGCTTGGAGGATATCCGGCGCAAGAGGAGGCTTTCGTCTAAATTGAGCTGGCTGGCGAGAGATTTGGTGACATGCTTTTTTTCTTTAATTCTTTCTGGGACTGCGTAAACATCGAGCCCCTCAGCGGAAAGGGCGAGAGGATTGCCGTTGCGATCGAAAATGTCGCCGCGCTTGGGTGGGAGGACGATTTTTTGTTTGTGCTGACCTTCAGCTTCAGCCAGGTAGCGTTGATGCCTGATTACCTGGATTCTGTACAGGTGCCCGACAATAACTATAGCGCAAAGAAGAAAACACCAGTAAACCAGTGTTAACCTTTTAATTGCGTAACGGGGGGTCAAGAAAACCTCATTGGAAAGGAGATTAACGGCCTGAACTGTTTAAACTCAAATCCTCCCCCGTTTCCATCCTGATCCAGCGGATGCGATCCGGGCTCGGGAAATCCAATTCCAGCTGCTGGCGCGCATAGGAGATTATCCTTGCTCTGGATAATACGGATTGCTTTTCTCCTAATAGCACCGACTGCTCTGTAATCAATTTTTTCTTTTCTATGTTCAGCGATTGAACTTCGAGCAGTAAATGCTGTCCAAGGGTATGCTTGTAAACCATCAGGAACGACACACCAAGCAGGAAAAAAAACGCCAGTACACTGGTCGAAAAAAAATTGCGGCGCTTTTTAGCCTTCCTGTCATCCGCACTCTTTTTATAAGCATCTATATATGGATTCATAATCCCGAACTGCTATTCCGACTAAGCTTTCCTGAGATCTAGTCTTTCCACAACCCGCAGCAAAGCTGGTCGGCTGCGGGGGTTTGATTCTATCTCGGCCCTTGAGGGCCTTACCGGTTTGCGAGTAAGGACCTTGGCTTGCGGGATTCTCCCGCAGCCGCAGACCGGTAAATCCGGCGGGCAGATACATGGATCGGCGAGTTCGGCGAAATAGTTTTTCACTATCCGGTCATCGAGGCTGTGGAAGCAAATCACAACCATCCTTCCGCCTGGCAGCAGCATGCTGAAAAGTTCTTTCAATCCCTTGCTGAGAGCGCCGAGTTCGTCATTGACCATAATCCGGAGTGCCTGGAATACCTGAACCACACTTTTGCGTTCTCTGCGCAAAGGCACTGCCTTCCTGACTATCTCGGCCAGCTCGGTAGTTGTCCTGACAGGGGCTTTCGCTCTCTGAGTGATAATCGCTTTAGCTATTTGGCGGCTGAAATGAGTCTCGCCGAAATCGCGAAAAGCCATGGCCAGATCTGTTTCACTAAGTGTTGCCAGCAAATGCGCCGCCTGCAGAGCGTTCCTTCTGTCCATTCTCATATCTAAAGGGCCGTCTCGGTCGCAAGAAAAGCCCCTGCCAGGAGTATTCAACTGGTGCGAGCTTACACCAAGGTCGAGCAGAATACCGTCAAAGGTTGACTTTTTATAAATTTCCCGAACCGCGCGAAAATTGCCCTGTCTCAGCCTCACTCTTGACCCGTAAGGTTTCAGGGCGTGTGATGCCGCGCGGATCGCCTCTTCATCCTGGTCGATCCCGTAAAGGCGTCCATCGGGGAATGAGGCATCCAGGATCAACCGCGCGTGCCCACCGCCCCCGATCGTGCTGTCGAGATAACAGCCTGAAGATTTTGGCTCGAGCTGACTAATTACCTCCTTCGCCAGTACTGGAACGTGAAAAACTGAGTTGGACTCGATCGGCATTGGCACGCCCGTTCCAACAGAAAAATTATCATTTTCTTAAAGTCTTTTATTAGAAAATCGTGATAACTCTATAATATCAAGACGATTAAGCTAAGAGAGCGAAAAATAGGCTGTTCAGTCGAAAATCTCTGCAATATCCTCAAATGTAAGAGCCTGTTCTTCCTGGAAACGGCGTATATATTGTTCCTGAGTGTCCGGGTCCCAGATTTCTATCCGGTCGTTGGCGCCCTGGAAGATGACATCTCTTTTAAGATTAACCAGTTCGAGCAGTTCTTTGGCAATCAAGATTCTGTTCTGTTTATCGAGCTGGACATCAGTGGCATACCTGGTCCATTCGCGCATGAAAAAGCGGACATTCTTTTTACTTCCCGGGAGATTTTGTATCTTCTCCAGCGTTTTTTCATACTGCTCGGGAGTATAGAGGTACAGGCAGCCGTCAAGACCACGGTTGAGCACGTACTTATTTACCCTATCCTCGCGAAAGCGAGGTGGCAGACTGACCCTGCCTTTCGTATCCAGAGTGTTTTTTACCCTTCCCCAATGCTTCATCTAAACCCCGGAATAGAGGGAAAAAATAAGAGTTTAAACATAAGGAAAATATTGACACTAACCCCCACTTTTTGCCACACTTTTTCAATATAAAGCCAAAATACATATTGTCAAGAGGAAAAAGAAAAAAAATTAAGATGAAATGTTAGATTAATTTTTTAATCCATGGAATTGAAAAAGGTTATTTCCCTGACCTAACCTAATTTCTCAATTTGAACCGTTTTCCAAGAGCCGAGGAATAAGCAGGGTGATTTTGTTGCCTTGCTGTTGCAGCGCAAAAAAGCGGGAAATGTTTTTGAGGAGTTAATTAGGAGAGATGTCTGATTATACATAGCGTCATAAATTATAGCGCATAACTACAATTTCAGATTTAATCAAAAAGAATTCCTCGAAGCTTTGCTTCGGGGTGATCCACCCCGGGTGATCAGTATGTAATCCCCCTTAAAAAAGGGGATCAGTAGGCAATCCCCCTTAAC
>JAUVUV010000040.1 GCA_030604975.1 Candidatus Glassiibacteriota bacterium
ATTAGAGGGATAGTGCCTTTCAATTAAGTGTTTCCCGTTTTCATCAATAATCTCAATAGCTGTGCCAACTAGTGCAATATCTGGGTTTTCATCCAGAAAGTTGACCTGTAACTCAAGACGGTTTGGAAGCGATAAGTCATCCGCATCCTGGCGAGCCAGGTACTCGCCCCGGGCAAGAGCCAATCCTTTATTGAGCGACTTGGTAAGACCGATGTTCTTATTATTGCGGATTAGGATTATTCTTTTATCCCTTGAGCCGAAATCATTCAGTATATCCCAGGTCGAATCAGTCGAGCCGTCATCCAGGATGATGAATTCGAAATCCGTGAACCTCTGGCCGAGAATACTCTCAACCGAGTTTTTCAAAAACCGCTCGCCGTTGTAAACCGACATCAGCACGCTGACCCGGGGGGCTTTCTCAGAGTTCGCCGTATTGCTCATTGTCTTTTTCTTCAAAAATAAAGAGTCGAAAAATCATTCAATATATAACCAGGCGCGATAGTTCGCACTACAAGATTATCCATTCATTTCAATAGTATTACTGCAGCGGAATTCAGCATGGTATTCAGCAATATTTTGCAGCTTTGCCATGAAAGGTCCGTTTAAAGGCGGAAGAGGAGATTTGCCGGTCATTTCGCAGAGAAAAGGCCGGTGATCGATGGTTTTTCATACCGAACTGGGTGCAGGCAGCCGATTACGGATATCATATCCCTTCTTTTTCCAAAATCTTTCTCATCTGCTCTATACTCATCTCCAGCGATGAATCTGTACTGGAGTACTCAAAATCCTCCTCAACCAGTGTCGAGCCTGTAGTGGCTGCATATTCGGCGACATCGGCATAACCCGGAAGGACTACTAAATAATCCTTGAACCTGACAGTCTGCCTGGCCTCGTGTTTGGAGATCAGGATTTCGTCCAGTTTCTCGCCCGACCGGATCCCGGAAACCTCCACTTTGCATCCCGGGGCGACCGCCTCCACCAGATCGGTTAATTTCATTGTGGGAGTCAGGGGCACGAACACCTCGCCCCCGCGCATATCCTGAATACGCGCCAGCACGAAACCCACAGCCTGGTCCAGGGTGAGCCAGAATCTGGTCATCCGGGGATCGGTTATTGTCATCTTACCGCTTTCGCTCATCTTCCTGATAATCGGGATCACACTGCCCCGGCTGCCGATAAGATTGCCCATCCGCACACAGGCGAATTTTATTTTGCGTTTCGACCTGGAATAATTTGCAGCGATAAAGAGTTTGTCCGCACAGAGTTTCGTGGCCCCGTAATGGTTCAGCGGGTTTACCGCCTTGTCCGTGCTTGTGGTTATCACCCGTTCGACACCTGTTTCGCAGGCAACCTCGATCACGTTCTGTGTTCCCATAATATTTGTTTTCACGTACTCGTAGGGATTGTATTCGGCTTGCGGAACCTGTTTCAGGGCAGCGGCATGAATAATCACATGCACGCCCTCGGCAGCCTCCAGCAGCCTTGGGCGGTCCCTCACATCCCCGATAACGTAACTCAGATTGTCGCCATTGAGCTTGGCCATCATCTCGAACTGTTTTTCCTCATCCCGGCTGAAAATTATCAGTCTTTCCAGATCATAGCTGCGGGCGAGGGTCAGGCAGCACCTCTGGCCGAACGAACCGGTACCTCCTGTGACAAGAATACTTTTTCCATTCAGATCCATGTCCTGTATCACTTTAGAAAGGTTTAGATTTTGAAACCCTACCAAATAAAAATGCTGTCCTGTTACGGTTTTCTAAATCGGCAATATTTGTACCAACCCGAATCGCGACGGGCAAAGGCGACTATTTTATCTTGAAGGAGGATAGCGTTACCGAAGGTCCAAAAAACCTGCGGACCGAATTGTATTTCTTCTTTCATTGGCTCGAGTTTTCTTGCGAATCGAATTCGGCCTCGATTGTCAGGTACCCCTGCTCCTTCCATCTCTGGAGATTGATTTCCTTGAGCGCACAGTTAATCGCTTTCCTGACAACTCTATCCTCGGCGAGTGTGCGCAACTGTTCGAGTATATCGCTGATACCGTGTACCCGCCTTTCTGCCATGGAGACAAGCGCCTCGACCACGGCTTCCTTGTCCTCGGGAGTGACCGGTTTCGACTTTTTCATGATTTCGGTCAGAAAGCCCACGCAATGTTTCGTGCCTACCTTGCCCATCACCCGGATACACTCTGCGCGAACGCGGCTGTAAGCGGGATCTCCCCTTTTGAAAAGATCCACTATATGCCTGCCGAGGGGTTTTTCGCTTGCCCGGATCCCCAGCTGCACCAGGCCCTCGAGCGCGGCCAGGGCAACCTCCGGTTTTCCCTCAGTGACCAGCACCATCAGCGGCCCAGCAAGCTCCTCAGCATCCTCGACCCAGCCCATACTTAAAATAGCTTCACGCAGTTTCCTGGGATCGGCATCATCGATACGCGACTTGATATAATCGAGAATTTCCTTCCGTTCCTTGGGCCCTATGGGTTTGAACTCCAGCGGGTCCATGTGCCCTCCCTCTTTTTTTTACATATCGCCCAAGACAGCTTTTGCACCTCGGAAACGCATCCCAAGCAGCTTTTCAGCCAGCGAGCTGTCAAGTGAACAGTCTGCCGGCCTTGGTGGCTGAATATCCTTTAGAGACCCTTCGTTCACTGTGCAGGTCGGGAAACCCAGAGCTCGAAGGAGCCTCAGGCCGAACCACCAGCGACTTACCCGGTCGGCGCCTGCCAGGTGAAGCAGGCCGCTGCACCTGATTTCTGCAAGCTTGAGCAGCGCCCCTGCAAGCTCCTGGACCAGGACAGGCGAACGGTACTCATCCTGGAAAAATACACACTCCCGGCCGGAGTGGATTGCATCCACTGCAAACTGAAGGTGAGTGGGTACACGCTCGAAGTCATAAAATAGAGAACTTCTGGCGATCAATGCTCCCGGCAGCTCTTCGGCGACCAACCTTTCGGCATCGAGCTTATCCCGACCGTAGTTCATCACAGGCACAGGCAGATCGTTTTCGGTGTACCGGCCTTTTTTCCCCTCGAATACAAGGTCGGTCGAGATAAATATGAAATATGGGGTCTCCTGCAGCCTGCGGCAGCAGGAGACCAGCTTTGCAGTGCCTCCGAAAGTCACCACGCGGTCATTCTGGCTGTAAGCAGTATGGATCACAATCTGAGGATTAACCAGGTTTAAAAAACTGGCGATTTCGCTCTCGTTCCGAAGGTCGAGTTTTTCCTGCCAAACCCTTTCAGCCTCAGGCGGATAGTTATGCATGTATGTTGTCCATACCTCGTAATCCTGTCTTGCGGCCTCGCGTGCCAAAACACTGCCGAGAAACCCGCTCCCGCCAGTAATAAGTATGCACCGGTCTGCCACTAGTCACTCCTCTTTCGGCAGACAGTGATCATCCGGTAAGATTTCTGCGGCCTGTAAGGCGAACAATCGAAATCACCCCATACATCCAGGACCTCGAAGCAGGTTTCCTCCAGCAGCCGGGTAAGGCTCATCCGGTCAAACATGCGAATCTCGAAATTGTAGAGATGCGGCTTTCGGCCGTCCCGGTAAAGCAGGGTTCGTTTCATTCTCAGAAGGTTTCTTTGCGGATCGATCCTACATTCCTCGACCACATCGAAATTTGGGTATGACTCCTCATAGTGGCCGTCAAATGCTTTACGCGCCATGGTCCAGTTAATCAGGTCGAGCAGGTAGGTGCCCCTGGGCTGAAGGACCCAATTTAACTCGTTCAGCACACGGCGGTCATCTTCCGGATCGGTGCCATAGCCGAAAGAGGTGTACATATGGATCGCGGCGGCAAACGAGTCTTTCTGAAAGGGAAGGATGCGCATGTCACCCCGCAGAAAAGAAAGCCGCCTCTTTCTTTGGTTATTTAACTCGCTCCGGGCCTTTTCCAGAAAATAACTCGAGCCATCCAGCCCTACCACCGTATAACCCATCCTGGCAAGCGGCAAGGCATGCCTCCCCCAGCCGCAGCAGAGGTCGAGCACCGGCTTTTCACCGGGCGGGCCGAGAAAGGCTTTCAGGCTTTCCAGTTGCCTGGGAGTGTGGCAAATTTCATCCTGGTAAAGTTCAATCGTATGAGGGCCGAATTTTTCGTCAAACCACTGAGGAAACGGCATGGTCAAAGTTCTCTTTTTGGCGCAAGTACTTCAATAAATCAATTAAAATAATCCACAGCGTTACGGAATATCGCCAGTCCCTGGCCCTCATCCGCTCCATCCTCCCTGGTCCAGCGCGGGTGATGGTAACGGTGGATGAAGGCTTCCGGGTGGGGCATCAGACCGAAAAGCCGCCCGGTAGGATCGCAGATCCCGGCGATATCTTCCTCGGAACCGTTGGGGTTTGCCGGATACGGTGCGGGAGAGCTGCCGTCGGCAGCGGTGTAACGCAGCACTACCTGGCCGTTGCGGTTGAGCTGAGCCAGAAAGGCGCTGTCGCCGGTGTAAAACTTGCCCTCCCCATGTCGCACCGGCAGTTCGATCCGTTTCAGGCCCCGGGTAAAAACACAGGGGCTTTCCTGCACTGCCTCGAGTCTGACCCAGCGGTCCTCGAATTTCCCAGAGTCATTGTAGGTCAATGTGGCTTTCTGTTCGGCGAGTCCCTCTCCTTGGCCGGGAAGGACTCCCAGGCGCACCAGCACCTGAAAACCATTGCAGATACCGATCACCAGGCTGTCTTTCAGCAAGAATTTCAGAAAGGCATCTCCCATACGATATTTCAGCTTGTTCGCCAGCACCTTGCCGGAGGCGATATCGTCGCCGAAGGAGAAGCCACCCGGCACGGCGAGAATCTGGTAACGGCTTAGAATCGTGGAGTTTTCTATCAGGTCGTTGACATGTACCCGGTCAGCCTCAGCCCCGGCCAGAATGAACGCATCTTCGGTCTCGTAATCACAGTTGATACCGAATCCGGTTAAAACCACAGCCCGGGGTTTCGCCATTTGAATCTCCTTCCGGATCCCGCTCTAAAATTCGCAATTATATACTGGAACGGTATTTGCCATGTCAGTGAATCAAACCATGAACCCAAAGAAACAAAAACATCTAGCGATAATTGGCAAGTTTTTCAGAGATGTCTGGCAGGACTTTAAAAGCGAGAGTGCTGACAGTCTGGCAACCCTCCTGTATTTCTTCATCCTGCTCGGACTTTTTTTTCTGGCCCTTTCTTTTTCATATCCCCGGCTTTAAAGGCCTGCCAGGGCTCAATCACCCGTTCATGTTTTGTCAAGCCAACGGTAAATATTTCCCTGAAAAGGGGGATATTTTTTCCTTGCTTATCGCCTCCCGCATACTACCAGTCCAGCGGCTTTTTCCACGATCTGCGCAAAGAGTCCACCTGCAGGCTGATTATTTCCGGATTACCCGGTTTGATGCTCCTGATTTTGAATATCCCCTCCGCGGTAACCTTACCCACCGCCCGGTGAGCCACAGGGAACATTACCCTTTCGAACTCTTTCCGCTTGCCGGGATTGACACTGATTACGAACCGACCCTGGCTTTCGCTGAAAAGAAGAAAGTCATCCCGCTCGAAATTCTGCGCGCCCGGCACATCCGACAACTTCACCTCGACACCCAGGTCTC
Source organism: Candidatus Glassiibacteriota bacterium (assembly GCA_030604975.1). Taxonomy (GTDB): domain Bacteria; phylum Gemmatimonadota; class Glassbacteria; order GWA2-58-10; family GWA2-58-10; genus JAUVUV01. Next base: position 5,588 of record JAUVUV010000040.1, read on the forward strand.
CGGCAATCGCGCTTTCGGCCAGAGCAATTCCCAGCCCGCCGTCTGATATATCGTGGCAGGAGGAGACAAGGCCGGCTTTTATCGCCTCATGCAAGCATTCGAACACAGTTCGCGAACGGACAGCGTCCACTTCCGGCACTCCCTGTCCGACTGCGCCGAGCATGGCAAAGTACTCGCTGCCGCCGAGTTCCTCGAAGCTTTCCCCCACGGCATAGACAATGTCTCCGGGGCGCTTGAAATCCACGGTAACCGCCCGGTCGATATTATCGATGATACCCACAGCGGTAAAAAGCAGGGTGGGCGGGATGGATATTTTATCTCGGCCGGTGCCGTAATCGTTTTTCATGCTGTCTTTGCCGCTGATACAGGGTACACCGTAGGCGATGCAATAATCATAAAGAGCCTGGCAGGCACGCACGAGCTGGGCCAGCTTGTAATGCCCGTCCGGGGTCTTTGCCGACTGGACCGGGTCGGGCCAGCAGAAATTATCCAGGCCGGCCACCCTGTCTGGCCGGGCACCGGTAGCTACCACGTTGCGTAAAGCCTCGTCTATCGCACAGGCGACCATATTGTAGGTATCGAGATCGCTGTAGCGCGGAATTATCCCGCAGCCGACCACCACACCGCGTTTGGATCCCGGTACGATCCTGAGCACTGCCGCATCCGAGGGGCCATCGTTCCTGGCGCCGGTAAACGGCTTGACCACGCTCATCGCCTGGACCTCGTGGTCATACTGGCGGACTATCGCCTCCTTGCTGCAGATATTGAAGCGCGCTGTCAGATCAAGCATGGCCTGGTCCAGGCTGCCGCTGTCGGGCGGCAATTCAGGTTGGGGAAAATGAGGCTTTTTCCATTTCGCCTGGAGCCTCATTTTTGGCACTCCCTCATGAAGGAACTCCAGGTCAAGGGCTCCGACAGTTCGGTTATCATACAGGACATGGAAAATGCCCGAGTCGGTGAAATCGCCCAGGTTTGTGGCCTCTACTTCTCTCCTGCGGCAGAGGTCCATGAAAGTTTCGACACTTTCAGGAGGCACAGCCACTGTCATGCGCTCCTGGGCCTCGCTGAGCAGGATTTCCCAGGGTGAGAGCCCGGCATACTTGAGTGGGGCCCTTTCCAGGTGAAGTTCCGCCCCGCCGGAAAGTTTAGCCAGTTCACCCACAGAGCTGCTCAGGCCTCCTGCTCCGTTGTCGGTCAGGGTACGGATCAGACCCATATCACGGGCTTCGATCAGGCAGTCGGCCATCTTTTTCTGGGTGATCGGGTCCCCGATCTGCACAGCCGAGGCAGGGCTGCTTTCATCGAGTTCGAGGCTGCTGAACGTGGCTCCGTGGATCCCGTCCTTGCCGATTCTACCACCCACCATTACCACGCGATCTCCAGGCAGGATCACTTTTTCGTGGCTCGGTCTTCCGGCGACAACGCGCGGAATAATCCCGCCAGTGCCGCAGAAAACGAGTGGTTTGCCCCGGTAGCGGTCATCGAAGATAACCGCTCCGTTGACCGTGGGGATCCCGCTCTGGTTTCCGCCGTCCCGCACGCCGCGGTGCACGCCCTTGAATATACGCTTGGGATGCAGAAGCCGCCCGGGCAGCGGCTCGTTGTAATCCGGCCGCGCAAAGCAGAACACATCCGTGTTGAATATCATCCGGCAGCCGATTCCTGTGCCGAGGATATCGCGGTTGACCCCTACAATGCCGGTTATCGCCCCGCCGTAAGGGTCGAGCGCCGAGGGGCTGTTATGGGTCTCCACTTTCATCGACAGGCAGTAATTCTCATCGAATGCCACCACGCCGGCATTGTCGTGGAATACCGAGACCAGCCAGTCAATTTTTTTGGCAATTTCCCTAGTCGCTTTGCTGATATAGGTTTTAAACAGGCTGTCTACAGTCAGCGGCGGCTTGCCCTCCTCGGCATATTCGATCAGGCAGTTGAATATCTTATGCTTGCAGTGCTCGCTCCAGGTCTGGGCGATGCTTTCGAGTTCGACATCCGTGGGCCTGGGCCCCAGGCCCAGCGCGGCGCGTTTTATGCGCACATCATCCCGCCGATAGTAGGCCTGGATCGCTTTCATCTCTTCAAGAGTGAGGGAAAGAACACCCTGCTCCGAGATACGTATCAGCTCGCTGTCGGCTGCCTCAAGTTCGTATTCTTTCACCTGGGCTGCCTCCGAGGAGATAACCACCGGTGCGGAAGGCTCTATTCTCGCTCCGCTGCGCCATTCGTCCCGACTGATAATCTGCCAGCACTCTATCAGGTCGTTTGCCAGCAGTCCGGAGGCGATATGCTCCACGTCCGCCCGCATGAACTCGCCGTGAAAAAGGTACTGGCGGCTGGTAAAAAAACCCTCCCCGGGTTGGAGCTCCCTCCCCAGCATATCCTGCATCCCCTGCGCTGCAGAATGGCCCACATTATCGGTTACGCCGGGACGGAAAGCGACCTCGAGCAGCCAGTCGAAATCGCCGTGCGGGTGAAGAGGCTGATCCAGGCTGAAATGCTGGATAACCGAATCTGCGAAAAGCTCGTTTCCCAGCCGGAGGAGCTCCTCAGCCGAAAAATCGATATTTATCGTATAGACCAAAACAGTTCTCACCCTGTCGGCTTTCAGCCCAAGGTCTTCGGCCACGGAGCGGGCGACAGAATCTCCCAGAGCATCTGTAACACCTGGCTTGAACCCCACCTCGATACGATGAATCATTTTATCATCCGTAAGTCTAGCGTTGTTGCCTGAGTTTAAATCCGAATTGCCTTTTACTATTTAAAAAATAATAAAACTGATCCGGGACAGCCATAAAAAGAAAACCCCGTCCGATGGATTCAGGGACGGGGCTTTCGAGATGTTTAGTGGTGAGTGAGTATTTTCTCAGCTTTTCTTAGCTGAGGCCAGTTCCACTTCCTTGCTGCTTTCCTGCGATTCGCTGCTTGTCATGTTGCAGATGAAATCTTCCACCATCCGGCGGGCTTCTTCATCTGCATACTGGAACGGCGGGCTTTTCATGAAATAAGCCGAGGGGCCGTAGAGCGGGCCGCCGACACTGTTATTTAGAGCGAGCTTGCAGCAGCGTATGGCGTCGATCACTACGCCGGCGGAATTAGGACTGTCCCAGACCTCGAGTTTGAGCTCGATATTCAGGGGAACGTTGCCGAAAGTCTTGCCTTCGAGCCGAATGTGCGCCCACTTGCGGTCATCGAGCCAGTTTACATAATCGCTGGGGCCGATATGGATGTTTCCGGCGCCGATATCGTAGTCGAGCTGGCTGGTCACCGCATTGGTCTTGGAGATTTTCTTGCTTTCCAGGCGTTCCCTTTCGAGCATGTTGAGAAAATCCGTGTTGCCGCCGACATTAAGCTGACTGGTGCGCATGAGTTTAACCCCGCGGTCGCGGAACAGTTTGACCAGCATGCGATGGACGATGGTCGCCCCGACCTGGCTCTTGATATCATCGCCGATAAGTGGCACGCCGCGCTTGCGGAAACGCTCCGCCCACTCCTTGTCCTTGGCGATAAATACCGGGATGCAGTTGACAAATCCCACGCCAGCCTCGAGCGCCTTGTCTGCGTAGTTCCGGGTGGCCTCCTCGCTTCCCACGGGAAGGTAGCTGACCACAACATCGGTCCTGGTATCGCGCAGGAGCCTGACCAGATCGACTTCCGGCTCATCGGATATCTCGATTACATCCGAGAGGTACTTGCCGATCCCGTCCAGGACCTCGCCTTTCATCACACTCACACCTGTTCTTGGTACATCGCAGAAACGGCAAGTATTGTTGGGTTCGGCATAGATGGCCTCGGAAAGATCCCTGCCAACCTTGGTCCTATTGACATCCACTGCGGCAACGAACTCGATGTCGCCTACATGATACCCGCCCAGGTTCGTATGCATCAGACCGGGAATAAGCTCGTTCTCGGGAGCGTTCTTATAAAATTCGATCCCCTGCACAAGTGAGCTGGCGCAGTTGCCTACACCGATGATCGCAACCCTTACCTTTTTATCCATCCATGCCTCCTGTTGCTCAACTAGACGAAAAATTTTGATATGGATATATTTTCAAGAGAGATCTGTTATACCTGAATTGGCAAGCCTGGGTAACGAGTTCGGTTCCGGGTTAACCGCCGAACTGGAACCAAGCGCAAGAACAAAATGAGAAAAAATTGATTGATATTTGACTTAAATTATAAAGTTTATCGGCATTTGTCAAATTTATTATTTCTATATATTGCATAAATTTGACTTATAGCTAAATCTATCTTATATTTATAACCCGCATTCCCCATATTAAGATTGCAAGTGGTTTTTGAATCCGGCCTAATGTGTTAAATTTAAAGGAAAGCCGCACATTCAAGCGGCGCTGAATGGCTCAACTCAAGGGTGAAGGTTTAAAGGTTGGATTAGACGGCAGGCTCAGGCTAGAATTTTACCGGTATCGAAAGTGACCTCAGATGCTGGTCTTCTTACTTATCGTGATCCGGATGACGCTATTCGCCGATTATTCGATTCAGTATCCAAAGTTTTGAGTGGTATACTAACCGGACGCAACATCCAGCATGAAATAGAGATTCTTTTGCGCCAGTTTATTGACGATGAAATATTTCAAATGACGTAATAGTCCATCAAAGGCGAATGAGAAAATGGGCATGAAGTGCCTGATTATCGCAGCGGGAAAAGGTAGTCGGCTACAACTGAGGGGTGACAGCAAACCTCTCATTCCCATTCTTGGCATCCCATTGATTGAACGGGTGGTTCGTACTGCTCTGGAGGCAGGGGCGGACGAGTTTTATGTGGTAACCGGATACCAGGGTGATCAGGTTCGTGCATTCCTGGAGCAACTATCTCAGCGTCTTGAGATCCCCATTACCACCATTGTCAATGAGGATTGGGAGAAGGATAATGGCTTTTCGGTGCTCAAAGCACGGGAATACTTCCGAGAGCCCTTTCTGCTGCTGATGGCGGATCATCTGTTCGATCCGGCCCTTGCCCGTAAGTTAATCGGGCTTTCCCTGAATGATGGGGAGATAGCTCTCGGGGTGGACGGGAAT
>JAUVUV010000003.1 GCA_030604975.1 Candidatus Glassiibacteriota bacterium
GTACGCTGGTGCGCTCGTGATTTCAGGGCAATTACGCATACTCTTTCACCCCATACCGATTATCCCTTGAAAAACCATGCAATCAACCCTGTACAGGAAAGTCGAGGGCCGCAGAATGTCCGGACAAAAATCTTTCAAACCCGTCTGCTTCAATCCGATTCTTCTGGTAATCTGCTCTCTGGTATTCGCTGGCCTGCTCTCCTGCAAGGCTGAAGATTCGCCTCTGAGAACAGTCCCGCGCCGGGGTGTGGCCCAGTTCGAGCTTTCTTACGATGCGACCCTGGACAATCCATTTGTCGAGGTGGAAGCCGAAGCAGTTTTCACTGCTCCCGAAGGATCGGAAATGATCCGGGTGGAGGGTTTTTATGACGGCGGCTCGGTGTGGAAGTTCCGGTTCGTGCCGCGGGCGCACGGAACCTGGAAAGCAGACCTGAAGCTGAAACGCAATGGCAAAAAGATTGCAGAGGCAAGCGAATGGTTTATCTGCCGGGGCGATCAGGGTCGCGGGTTTCTCGAACGAAGCACTGTAAACCCTTACCGCTTGCAGTACGAGGACGGCACGCCGTTCTATTCTGTGGGGATCCAGCCCTGCGGTCACGCCGGGGCCGGCCTGGACGGTCCATTGCGGAGCGAGGGCGGGTGGCGCACCCTTGACATGGAAACCTACCTTCAGGCTTTCCACGGCGCGGCCAACCTGTTCCGCATCCAGCTCGGGACCGGCACCAGGGCAGGCTGCGCGCGGGAAATCATGACCGACGAGCTGGGCCTTTACCGCTATAACCTGGACGCCTGCCGCCTTCTGGATGATACATTCACCCTGCTCGGCAAATATGGTTTCGCCACGATCCTCATCCCGTTCCAGGACATGAGCCTCTGGCACACGGATTCGACCTCATTCGGTACGAACAAGGACGTGAAGGGCTGGAAAAACATCCAGAACACCGAAGCTGTCGAGCCGGTCCGGCATTACCTTCGCTACGTGATCGCGCGCTATGCTGCCTACACTGATATCTGGGAGCTTTTCAACGAGGATGTTTACACCCCGGACGACTGGCTGGCCGAGATGGCTGCCTTTGTGAAAAGCCTCGACCCTTACGGACACCTTTTGACCACAAACTACGAGCGCCCGCTTGCGGCCTGGAACGATATAGTCACCGCACACGGATACATGTCGATACCTGCCTGGGAAGTGGAGCAACACCTGTCCAAGGAGTACGCCCGGCTGAAAAGTTTCGGCAAGCCGGTGATGTACACCGAGTTCGGCAACAAGGGAATCCTTTCCAACCGCGACCCGGTAAAGTGGCGGAACGCGGTATGGACTGCGTTCATAAACGAATCTTCGATGCTTTTCTGGAGCATGGGAGGTATCCTTTTGCCTGAGGCGCCGGAAGGCAGGGAAGGCAACGCCAATGCCTATCTCGGGCCGGAGGCCAGAGCTTATTTCCGCCATTTTTTGAATTTCGTCCGCGAGCTTCCCATTGACATCAGACCGGTAATGGTCGGCTATCCGGGAAGAAACCAGCTAAACAAGTACGCGCTCTCCAATGGCGAAATAACTGTCTTGTATCTTCACCACTACTCAGGCCACGACAGTTCCACCAGCGGCGGGATCTATGTGATGACCGGCCCAGGCGAGTTCGAGATAAGCTGGTATGACCCCTCAACAGGAGAGACTGTCGGAACTGAAAGGGCGGAAACCCAAAGCTATACTCTGATTTTCAACTCGCCAGAGGTCACAACGGATATGGCGGCGAAAATAAAACGTGTCAATTAAGATTTATTGGCGAAAAGGGCGGAAAAATCTGTCTGCCTTTTCATAAAAGAGGGGCCGGGTATACCAATGCCCATCAACAAATAAGGGGCGACCGGCATATCGCCCCTGAAATTTTATCCGGCCATCACCCTGTTCGAAATAGAAATCCTTTTCCCGGGAAAATACTCACTCGTTGCATTCGTTTACGGCTTTAATAAAATCTCTCCTACCCATTGTGAACAATCCCCTCTTGATTAGTTCGAAAGGAAACTCATGAAGCGCTAAGGTTGCGAAAGGCCCTGAAAAAAGCTTCATCACGACTATTGAAATTTCTAAAAGTGATTCAAATAATAGTATTTACTCTTGCTTTGAAAAGGCCTTGCCAGGAAAGACATTTTAATTATTTTATAGTATTTTTAAATGTTAAATTTAGCAATTGATTAAGTCCTTAATTAACAGTCCTCTTAGTAAAATTAAATGTTTGCGTTCGAAATATGATTCCGGAGTTCTGACAGCTAATCCCCCCTGGAAAAAACTTTTGATCTATCAATCGACCTGGAAAAGCCGGAACCGAGAATGAATAACTTTAAACTGCCAGCATTATTAGTTCTTGCACTTTTCATCGCTCTCGGCAATGGACAGCTTGGGGCACAGGAAAACGAGATCTGTTTGGAGTGCCACAATGATCCCGAGCTGGTGGGTGCGGACACCCTGTATGTGGACAGCGAAAAGTGGACCGCCTCGATACATAACCGTATGGAACTTGAGTGTGTGAGCTGCCATATGGACTTGGCCGGTTTCGAGGACTGGCCGCATCCTGAACGCCTGGAAAAGGTGGACTGCTCGGTCTGCCACGACGGGGCATTCGAACTCTGGCAACAGGGTATTCACGGTCTCCCGGCACAGGCCAAGGGAGATCTCGATGCGGCAAGCTGCGCCGACTGCCATGGCTCACATTACATTATGGCAGTAAAAGAACGTTCTTCCCGGGTTTATCCCACTAATCTCCCGCACACCTGCCTCAACTGTCACGGCGATCCCGAGCTGGCGGACAAACACGAAGGAATGGGCCGGGCCGAGGTGGCGGAGATGTATCTGGAAAGCGTGCACGGCAAGGCGCTTGAAAAAAGCGGGCTGGTCATTTCGGCTACCTGTTTGAGCTGCCACGGCAGCCACAACATCTCCTCTCTGGAGGAGTTCTACCCGCAGATTCCGAAAATTTGCGGCAACTGCCATGCTGGGATCTACGAAGATTACATTCAGGGTGTGCACGGAGAGGCGTTTGTGAAGGGCAACAAGGACGTGCCGCTCTGTACCGACTGCCACGGCGAACACGATATCAAAAGCCCCGATGATCCCGAAAGCACGGTGAGCCCGCGCGCGATGAGCGAAAACTGCTCGCATTGCCACGATGACATGTCCCTTAGCGCTAAATATCGCCTGCCCGGCAAGCGGCTCACCAGTTTCAGGAATACCTACCACGGTATCGCTCTCAACCTGGGCGATATCCGGGTGGCCAACTGCGCCAGCTGCCACGACTACCACAATATCAGGCCCTCTTCCGACCCCAAAAGCACCATTTACCCGGCCAACCTGGCGAATACCTGCGGCAAGTGCCATCCCAACGCCAGAGAAAATTTCGCCAAGGGCAAGATTCATCTGGAGGGCAAGCTTGAGGAAAATATCGGCGCATGGCTGGTGAAGAAAACCTATATCGTGTTGATAACCGGGCTGATCGGGAGCTTTGCCGCGTACATCTGCCTGGACCTGGTCAACTACCGCCGCCGCAGACGATCCGTTGGGAAAAACCAGAACCAGCCAGAGGAAGACTGATTTATGAACGGTAAAAGATTCGGTTATCAGAAAAGGCTTGTCGAATTTGAGGGAAAGCTGTACTACGAGCGTTTCAGCAAGGCCCAGCGGTTCCAGCACCTCATGCTGCTGATAAGTTTCTCCCTGCTCATTTTCACCGGGCTCCCTCTGCTAATTCCCGAGACCTGGATTGTGCGCAAGATGTTCTTGTTCGAGGGCAGTTTCACCCTTCGCGGGATAATTCATCGCGGGGCCGCTTTAGTCTTGATCGGCGTGTCGGTCTATCACGTTTTCTACTGCCTGTTTTCCTCCAGGGGCAATCGCGAGCTGCGCGAAATGATACCGACACTCAAGGATTTGAAAGAGCCTGTCAGCATGATCCGCTACAACCTCGGCCGCAGCGAGGAATATCCTGAATTCGGCCGTTTCAATTTTATCGAGAAGTTCGAATACTACGCCGTAGCCTGGGGCAGCGCGATAATGATTGTCACCGGAGCAGCACTCTGGTTTCCAGTCAGCGCAACCATACTGTTTCCCAGGTGGGTACTCGACATCATCCGGGTCATCCACGGCTTCGAAGCGATATTGGCCTTTCTGGCGATTATTATCTGGCACATGTACAACGTGCATTTCAATCCCGAAGTCTTCCCAATGAGCAGGATCTGGATCAACGGTCGGATGGAACTTGAATTCCTGCGCCACCACCACAGGCTGGAATACGAGCGGATGTTAGCTGAATTACCCCCGGATAAGACACAGAGAGTCCGCGAGCAGCTCGGCGAGGCGTAACCGGGCGGGGGGCGCGGCCAGACCCTCATGAGATCTATCCCCATGCCGGGCAGAGCTCCAGTTAACGGGTTCGGGAGCCCGGATCATCGGATTATGAACAAATCAGCACACTGAACGTTTATTCTGTCGGAGTTGCCATGATACGGCGCAGGCTTACCCTGCCGATTTTTGGAATCCTGAGTTTTTTCACCATTCTCCTGGCCCAGGAAAATTCGGACTGCCTTTCCTGCCACGGCGATCCTGACCTGGCAACAGTCAATGAACAGGGGGAGGAAATCTCTCTTCATGTGGATGAGGAAGCCTATTCCGGCTCAAGCCATGAAGGGTTCCTTTGCCCGGACTGCCACGGCGATCTCGCCGGCACGGATGATTCCGGCCACGACACTCCGGTTGCGCCGGTAAACTGCGCCGACTGCCACGACGATGTGGATGAAATCTTCCGCTCGAGTATCCACGGCCAGCTCATGTTCATGGGGGACACTGATGTCCCGGACTGCAGCTCATGCCACGGCAAGCACAATATTTATCCCGCGGAGGATAACCGGAGCACGGTAAATAAATTCAACCTGATGTATACCTGCGCCAGATGCCACCAGAGCAAGGAGCTTCAGGAAAAAAGGGGATTTGCCAAGCCGGATGCGCTACCCCAGTTTTACGAGAGCGTGCACGCCAAGGGCCTGATGCGCGACGGCCTGATCGTGGCCCCCTCTTGCAATGACTGCCACGGGACCCACGAGATACAGAACTCCACCAATCCCGCCTCACCGATCCACCGCAGGAATGTCTACAAAACCTGCGGCAAATGCCATACCAAAGTCGAGGAGGTCTACGAAAAGAGCATCCACGGCCAGCTGGCTGAGCAGGACGACACGCGTGGGCCGGTCTGTATCGACTGTCATGAGTCTCACAGGATTGTTTCACCGGAAACAGTTGCCTACAAGCAGTACAGTGACGAACGCTGCGGCAACTGCCACGACGACCAGCTCGAGCGCTACCGGGAAACCTTCCATGGCAAGGCGATGAGGCTCGGAGCCACAGAGGTGGCCGCCTGTTACGACTGCCACGGCTACCACGATATCGTCGCCTCCGAGGACCCGGCCTCGCCGATTCACCCGGACAACAAGGTCCAAACCTGCAGTAAATGCCACGAGCACGCCCATGAGGGTTTTGCCGGTTACATCACCCATGCGAACCATTTCGACAGGGACAATTATCCCCAGCTCTATTATGCTTTCATCCTGATGACCGCTCTGCTGATCGGCGTCTTTTTCTTTTTCGGCCTGCATACATCGTTGTGGGTCGTGCGCTCCGTGGCGCTTTTCCTGAGGGACTCGAAGGCGTTCCGGGAGCTCAAGATCAATGTGAAAAAAGACGAGTTGATTTACACGCGTTTTACACCGCTGGAAAGATTGCTTCATATCATGCTGATTATCAGTTTCACTACCCTGGCCCTGACCGGTATCCCGCTTAAATTTTTCTACGCCGAGTGGGCGCAGTTTTTGATGTCAATACTCGGCGGAGTAGAGATCGCCGGCTACCTTCACCGGTTCGCCGCCCTGATCCTGGTGGTCGTTTTCCTGATCCACGTGGTGGTGCTGATCCGTGGCTTCATGCCCAGGATAAAGACGAGCAAGGACCCCGAAACCGGTAAATTCACTCTGAAGGCGTTTCTCTGCTACCTGTTCAGGCCCGACTCGATGATGCCCCACTGGCGGGATGTGAAGGACTTCTGGGCCCATCAGAAATGGTTTTTCGGCAAAGGGCCCAAGCCGCAGTTCGAAAGATGGACTTACTGGGAAAAATTCGATTATTTCGCAGTGTTCTGGGGTGTGGTGATTATCGGGTTCTCCGGCCTGATGATGTGGACCCCGGCCACATTCACAAGCATTCTCCCGGGATGGACAATCAACGTGGCGCTGATTATTCACAGCGATGAAGCCCTGCTGGCCGCCGGCTTTATTTTTACCTTCCATTTCTTCAACGTCCATTTCAGGATCGAAAAATTCCCGATGGACACTGTGGTATTCTCCGGTAAAATCTCCAAGGCCGAACTGCTCGAAGAAAGGAAGGGCTGGTTCGACAGGCTGTTCAAAGACAGGCAACTGGAAACGCTGAGGGCGCAGGATGAATGGGAAAGCTGGCAGCCGATTGCAAAGACATTCGGTTTTATCGCTTTTGGCAGTGGAGTGCTCCTGGCCCTGGCAATTTTCACGGCCATGCTGTTCAGGCTTTTGGTCCCCTGAACCACCGATTCACTTGATACGCAAGAATGGTTTGGATTCAGACGGTTCTTCCCCCGGGCGAAAAATTTCCAACCTCACAGTGAAAAAGCTTTCTTGCCATTCACGATCAAATTATGTATATTATTTTTTCTAGATTATATAATTTCAACGCTGACTGAAACCCGATCATTTTCCAAAATCAAAAAGTAAAAGAGCCGTTTAGAAAAATTCCTCCTGAGGCTATCCGTGGAAAATCCTCTGTTTAGATTAATCCGGTTTGGTTGGGGATTGATTTCTCTTCCGGATCAAGTCAAACGATTGATCTTTATCTTTGTATTGCTGCTCATCGGCTGGTTCGCAATTCGGTCACGACTGGTACCGGAGACATTTGGAGAAAAGGGACATTACCGGAGGGCAGCGCTCGAGGCGAATGCGGCACTGCCTGTGGCCTACGTGGGCCAATCCGATTGCGTGCTGTGTCACGAGGATGTGGGCGATCTCAAGAGAAAATCTTACCACAGGTCTGTGACATGTGAAGTGTGCCACGGACCCGGAGCAGCGCATCTGGAAGATCCGGAAACCAATCTACTGTTTCAACCCAAGGAGCGGGGCTTGTGTACCTTGTGCCACGGCTATAACTCTTCAAAGCCCACCGGTTTTCCCCAGATCGATCCCATGCTGCATAATCCGAACGATCCATGCATGATGTGTCATAATCCTCACGATCCCAAGCCACCGCATACACCGGCCGAATGCGGGGCGTGTCATGGTGAAATCGCCAGGACGAAATCGGTATCGCACCATGCCTCGCTTGCCTGCACTCTTTGTCATGAAACTCAGGAAATCCACAAAGAGAATCCTCGGCTGGCAATTCCGGGGAAGCCTCAAAGCCGGGCTTTCTGCGGCACCTGTCACGGCGAAACTGCGGACAGCCCGAAACACATCCCCAGAGTGGAGCTTGACTCGCACGGGAACGGAGACCTGTGCTGGCAGTGCCACTATCCGCACTATCCGGAGGTCTTCTAATGGAAAAACGGCAAGATGGAATAGATCGACGGAAGTTTATCAAGGATCTGGCGCTGGCCGGCACGGTGATTTTTATCATGGGCCCTGAGGTAAAGGGCGCTGAAATCGGGGAAGGCGAAAAATCCGAAACACACCTATACGGGATGGGGATTCAGGTTGATAAATGTATCGGATGCGGGCGCTGCGTTTATGCTTGTAAAGAGGAAAACAATGTGCCCAGAGAGCCGTTTTTTTTCCGGACATGGGTGGAGCGCTATATCATTACTGTTGATCAAGAGGTGTTAGTGGACAGTCCCGAGGGAGGAATAAATGGCTTTCCGGAAGCGGCCAAAGAGTACTCGATTCTCCGATCTTTCTTTCTGCCGAAATTATGCAATCATTGTGGCAATGCTCCCTGTGTCCAGGTGTGCCCTGTAGGGGCAACCTTTACTTCAGATGAGGGTATCGTTCTGATTGACGATGAATATTGTATCGGTTGCAGATACTGTATTCAAGCCTGCCCTTACGGCGCACGCTTTTTACACCCTGAAAAGAAGATTGCTGAGAAGTGCACTTTCTGTTACCACCGCCTGGGACGTGGTCTGGCTCCCGCCTGCGTGGAGATCTGTCCCACAGGCGCGCGTATTTTCGGGGAACTGCGATTGCGCAGCAGCCCACTCACCAGGTTTATGCGCTTTAACGAAATCCAGGTGTTAAAGCCCGACTTAAACACCCAACCCAAAGTCTTTTATGCGCATTTAGACGGTGAAGTCAGGTGACTATGGAACACCTATTTGAACAGCTTCAGCAGAATTTTTCCCAGATAGTGGGTTATATCTACCCCAACGAGATCGAACTGCACTGGGGTATTCTGATAGTGGTCTATCCGTATATTACCGGACTGGTGGCAGGGGCGTTTATCCTCGCCTCTCTCGAACGGGTCTTCGATGTAAAAGAAGTCCTGCCGACTTACCGGCTCGCACTGCTGACCGCCCTTGCCTTTTTAATTGTCGCACCGTTGCCGCTGCTGGCGCACCTGGGACATCCGGAGCGCTCATTCGAAATCATGATCACACCCCATCTGGAATCAGCCATGGCGATGTTCGGGTTCGTTTATCTGTGGTATCTGCTGGTGGTGCTCATACTCGAAATCTGGTTTGAATACCGGGGTGACATGGTGCTGTGGTCACGCAGCGGAAAAGGATTGAAAAAGTACTTTTATTACCTGCTCACTCTCGGATCTCTTGATACCTCGGAGAAAGCCCTGTGGTTCGACCAAAAGGCAGTGAAATTTATCACCATTATCGGTATCCCGTCGGCCTTCATTTTACACGGCTATGTCGGATTCCTTTTCGGATCGATCAAGGCGAATCCATGGTGGAGCAGTGTTCTCATGCCCATCGTCTTCCTTTTTTCGGCGATCGTCTCCGGCATTTCACTGATGATCCTCGTCTATGGTATCACGGCTTTATTCCGTTCGAAACAGATCGATATGGTGTGCATTGATAAGCTCGCCTCCTTTTTGTTCTACACCCTGATCATAGACGTTTCGCTGGAGGTTTTGGATTTTATCCACCGTGTGTATGAATCCGTCGAGTCGATTCACATTATGGAGCAGATGATTTCCCAAAAATTATTTATCTCTCTGGTCGTGGTGCAATTGCTGATTGGAACATTGTTGCCCTTAACCTTTCTGGCATTCACAAAATTGCTCCGCTTTCCGGATGAACTCAAGAGATTGATCTACTTTGTGACTGCCATTCTGGTGCAGATCGGGATATTCAGCACGCGGTGGAATGTGGTGATCGGCGGACAGTTATTCAGTAAGAGCCTGCGAGGTCTCACACACTATAAAATGGAGCTGCTCGGCATTGAAGGTTTGTTGATCTCCATAGGGTTATTGATCATGCCCCTGGTCATTCTCGCTATTCTCATTAAAATCCTTCCTCCATGGCAGGATAGAACTGCAGCTGTTTCTTGAGGTTGGCTTCATCTGCTTGAGATTCGGATACGAATAGGCGCCAAGCTGGAATTTCGCTCATTTTACTTTCGCTAACCAGCAGCTGTTCGGTCTTGCCCCAAGAATGATTATTGATTATCTCTTGTTTTGCCTGAAAAATAATTGCACCCGGGGTCGAGACATTCGAGCTGACCGGGACGGTGCGGCCCGCAACCGCAGCGGCAGGCTTATCCGGCTTGCCCAGGAGAAGGAAACTCTGTGAATAGAAAAATTAGAAACCGTCTTACTCTCCTCGGCGCAGGAGTGATCCTTTTTATTCTATTCATCTTCGCTTCGATGGAATTCACTTCACGCTCTGAATTCTGCAACACCTGCCATTACATGGAGCCGTTTTACCGGGCCTGGCAGCTTTCTTCGCACAGTGATGTGGCCTGCATTGAATGCCACTACCCGCCAGGGATACTTTCCTCGTTCGAGGGCAAGATCAAGGGTTTGGAGCAGTTGGTTAAATATGCGACTCAGAGTTACAGGAGGTCCAAGCCCTGGGCGGAGATTCCCGATGAAAGCTGTCTCAGGGGAGGCTGCCACGATAAGCGTCTGTTGGAGGGCGAGGTCAAGTTCAAGGAGGAAATATTGTTCGACCACGCTCCCCATCTGACCGAACTTCGCCGGGGTAAGAAACTCCGCTGCACCAGCTGCCATTCCCAAATCGTTCAGGGGGAGCATATCACTGTCACCTCCAGCTCCTGTTTTCTCTGCCATTTCAAGGGAAAGGACGCGGAAGCCTCGCCCAACTGCACCCACTGCCACGACGCCCCGGTTCAGACTGCCCAGCAGCTGGTGAGTTACGACCATACCCTTATCGTCCAACATGACATCCCCTGCCAGAAGTGTCACGGCCAGATGGTAGTAGGCGACGGGGCAGTGCCTCTTGAAAACTGCATGGACTGTCATTTCGAGCAGGATTACCTTGATCGTTACGAAGATACCTTCTTTATCCATCAGAACCACATTACCCAGCACAAAATAGAATGCCAGAGATGCCATCTTCAGATACAACACAAAAGCGTCTCACGAAGCGCTGCAGTCAAGCCGGACTGTCAATCCTGCCATCCGGATTACCACAAGACCCAGGAAATGCTGTTCTTTGGCACTGGCGGCAGGGATGTACCGAACCACGCAAGTCCAATGTTCGAAAGCGGGCTCAATTGCCAGGCCTGCCATATTTTCCACCAGGGCTTCGACAGCTTCGAGCCTGCTGGTGAAACATTTATCGCCAGGGGTGAATCGTGCGAGCCATGCCACGGCACTGGTTACGGCAATCTTCTTGCTGCATGGAGAGATTCGACAGACAGGAGGCTGAAAATTATCGGCAAGGCTATCCTGCGGGTCGAGCGGGAATTGAAGGATGTGGATTCCACCTCGAGTTCAGGGCTGGTTGCTTTCAAAGCTTTCAGGGACGCACAGTTCAACTACCAGTTGGTGGAGTACGGAAAAAGCGTGCACAACATTACCTATGCCGATCAGCTTCTCCAGGCGGCGCAGGGCAAACTGGAAAACGCACTCCAGGCAGCGGGATCAACTCACCGGCTGCCCTCCTATCCCTGGTCCGCCCAACTGGTGCCCAGCGAATGCGCCAACTGCCACAAGGGAATCGAGGATACCACAATCACCGTGGAAGTTGTCGAGTCGAAATTCGATCACGGCCGCCACCTCGGAAACGGAAAACTCTCCTGCCGAACCTGCCATTCCAATATGCGCCGCCACGGCGAGATGGTTATGACCAGAAGCGACTGCTTGAACTGCCACCACGAACCCGATAGAGCAACCGCCGGGGAAAACTGCTCGCCCTGCCACTCGACGCAGCTTTCTATCTACTCCGGCACTGCTCTCGGGGCCGGGATGAGCGATGTCATGTTCGAGTCGGGCCTCGACTGCAGCGGCTGCCATATCGATGAAAACGGGCAAATTACACGCTCAGGGCCAAAGACCTGCCTGAATTGCCACGAGGAGGGCTACGATGAAATGCTCTCACAATGGCAGTCTTCCAATGCCGGGATAATGGAAGAAATCGAATCACTCCTTGCACGGCTGGAAACAGCCAAGCTCAAGCGGGTGGATAAAGAGTCCTTGCGCGCGGCCAGAACCGCGTTAGACCTTTTTACCAGGGATGGTAGCAATGGAGCCCACAACAACTTACTAACCGAGGAGCACTTGAGTGAGGTTCTCAATAACTTGAAAAAACTCCTGCCTGTAAGCTGATAATAAGCTGCCGGTAAAATGTTGCAAAGTTAAAACACCCTGATCTAAATTGACCATAAATGTCGCCAGCTTTTTATCCTGCCAGACTTAACTTTGATTTCACAGGCTTATCTCGTGCCGGGAGTGTCTTTCCGATCAACTTGGGTGAGAAGAATATAAACGTTTTTTTTCTTGACAAATAGATTCAAATGTAATAACGAGAAATAGGCAAGCGGTTTCTTTTCGGGTGAAACCAGCCTTTTGTCCCGGAAAGAAACTAGGGCGCCGAAACTATCCAACCCTTGGATCAACTCGCTGGACTCGGTTATACTGCCTGGCATTGATCTGCAACTCGTCCTGGAAATGAAGATAGATCTCGCTGCCCATAAATTTACCTGTTAAAGGAGTCTGATCCGATGACTAAAGCGGATATAGTCGAACTTATCGCAGAAAAAACCGGTTTCACTATCAAGGACATCAAGATTGTTGTCGAGAATTTTCTGGACGAGGTAAAAGGAGCCCTCGCCGAAGGCCAACATATCGAGATCCGCGGGTTCGGCACGTTCAAGGTTAAAAATCATAAGGCTCGCAAGGCCCGTAATCCGAGAACAAACCAGGAAGTTCACGTTCCGGCGCGAAAGAAGGCTTTTTTCAAAGTCTCCAAAGAATTGAACAAAATGCTGAACTAGTTGAAATCGCTATTGAGAAATCAAATATAATCAGGAAAAAAACCGGGGCGGTCGGTTAACCGCCCCACTGCATTTCAGTTTCGTATTTCGAAACCCTTGTCCGTGCTAGGCCACACCGAACAGGTTGCTGATCCCTCCCAATAAGCCGGAAACGAACACAATCATAAGTACATACAGCAGCCAGCCGAGCAAACAGACCGCGATTGCCCGGCCTGTACTGGTATAGTCCAGGGCCTGGCGCACGGCTATCACCCAGGCGACAAGTATCCAGATCGGGACGACCACTTTTACCAGTCCGCCTAAAATTGGGATCAGGCCGAATATGCTCAGCAGCCCGGGTGAGTTGGCAAAGCCCAATGTGCGCAAGAGTTCCCCAGGGTTGGACCTGGTCTGCGGGGTGGGTAGGATTTTTGTGCCCACAATGTAGGTGACAAAGGCCCAGATCACCCAGCCAGTCAGAGCGGCAAGGGTACCGAAAAACACCCCCTGGAGACTGGCAAAGCCTCCACTGCCGATACCGCCGGCGATACTTGCGAGAATAACTACGGCCATCGCCTGTCCCGTAGCGGTCCGGTCTGCCTCGACTTCTTCATAAAGATCACTCTCAAGACGCATGGCTCGGATAACCCTGTTAGCAAACTTATTCATTCCTGGCCTCCTTCAGAAGTAAACTGTAAAAAGCAGTGTCCTTAACGACATCCTAGGGATCAGTGCAGTAAGTTCTTCAAAGTGTCGACTAGGCCCAGTACTGCAGCGTAAGAGGTAACCAGGGCAAAGATCAAGGTGGCCCAGAGACCGGCATTGAGACAGAACCCGGCTTTTTGCTCACCCATGATTTCTTTCCTGTTCAAAAGCACGATGATTGGTATCGTGATTACAGGCAAAAGTGTGGCCTGGAAAGCCTGCGAAGCAATCATGATCCATACCGGACGTAAGCCTAAAATCGGAATGGTCAGGCAGACCAGCAGACCCAGGGCCCCCAGAATGCGAAACATAGGGCTTTTGATATCACGCCGAGTGCCGCGATAGTCGCTGATCAGCCAGGGAGCCACCAGCACGATCGGGAACAGGGTGCTGATCCCCGCGCCGATAATCCCCAGCAAGAAAATGCTGATTGCAAATCTCCCTGCAAGCGGTTCCAGAGTTTTTATCATATCCACCGTATTTACAACCGGAATGTTCATCTGGAAAAGGGTTCCCGCAGCACAGGCCATCACCGCAACCGACAGCAGAAGCATCATCCCGCTTGAGACTATCGCATCAATTTTCCCCTGTTTCAAATCTTTACTTTTCCACCCCTTTTCCGCCACCACTATACTGCGCATGATAAAAACCATGGCCGAGCAGGTTGTACCTGCTATGCCGGCCACGATCAGGAAAGCGTCCGGTTCATCGGGCATCCTGGGCACCAGGCCCTTGACCAGCTCACCCGGCTCGGGAATCACGAGAACCATGCTGAGCAGAAAGCTCGCTCCCATGAGGATCACCAGAGTGATCAGAAATTTTTCAAACCGGGTATATTTGCCGTTCCAGAGAAGGATATAACAGCCGATCATGATTATCAGAGCCACAACCACCCTGCTGGCTCCCTCTCCCCCAAACACAAGACGGGTCCACTCGTTCACCAGGTCGGTCACTATTCCTGTAATCCCGGCCAGAGCAGTTAGTTCACCGATTATTAAGGCAATAATCGCATAGATCGCAAGCATTTTCCCGAAATGTATCCGCCAAATTAGAAAAGGGAACCTATATGAAAAATGTTTTTTAAATGCACTCATCGCGGTTTCGCCGGTTACCGTGGTGTAGCTACCGTAGGCGACAAGCATCACAAAGGTAAAAACACAGGAAAGTACAAGGGCCCAGAATAGTGTCATCCCGTAGCGGCTTCCCGCTGCCGCCATCGTGGTGATACTCCCTGTGCCGATGTTGTACCCGATAAGAAAAAGTCCGGGTCCCACTGCGCTCAATAGTAAACCGATTTTTTTCAACAATCCCCTGCGCTCTGCGTTCACTTTGGCTGATCCTCCTTTTCTTTTTAGATTATGAGAAAAAAATTAACCAGGAAGGTTATCCAAGTTATGTCCGGGATGAGGTTCTTGTCAAATTAAATCATTATTGATTTGACAGCGTATCCGGCTGGATTATTTTAGAAGGGAGCTCGGAGATTTTCCCAGGGGCGGGCCGGGGCACGGGAAACGGAACGTTTCATCGCCGTGAAAGGCTGGTATATTGCCACTGGCATTAAAACCCACCGGAGGCCGAAAATAATGTTCCCGCCAGAAATCTATATCACGGCGACCAAAACGAAGTTTTGCCGTGCCCCGGCCCTTTCGGTCACTCTTCGGAGATAGAGAACCATGCAATACATTGCCGATATTCATATCCACTCTCACTACTCGATAGCCACCAGTAAGGTGAGCAATCCAGAACATCTTTTCCTGGCCGCTGCGACCAAAGGGGTCAATCTGGTCGGCACCGGGGATTTCACTCATCCCGGTTGGCGGCAGGAGTTGCTTGAGAAACTCGAACCCGATGAGGGCACCGGATTCTGGCGCCTTCGACCGGAGCTGGAGAAGGCTCTACGTGAAAAACTTCCCGGCCAGAGCAGGAACCTGCCGGTGCACTTTGTGCTTTCAGGTGAATTAAGCTCGATCTACAAGAAAATGGGCCGGGCGAGAAAGGTGCACAACTTGATTCTGATGCCGGATATGGAGAGCGTGGACCGCCTGTGCGCCGACCTGGAGAAAATCGGCAATATCCGCTCCGATGGAAGGCCAATCCTGGGACTCGACTGCCGTGACCTGCTTAAGATGACGCTCGAGGCTTGTCCTGAGGCCTGCTTTATTCCCGCGCATATCTGGACCCCGCATTTCAGTGTGTTCGGCTCCAGAAGCGGTTTCGACCGGATCGAGGATTGCTACGGCGACCTGACCAGCGAGATTTACGCATTGGAAACGGGCCTTTCCTCAGACCCGCCGATGAACTGGCGGGTATCCGCGCTGGACAGGTACACTCTGGTTTCCAACTCGGATGCCCATTCGCCAGAAAAACTGGCCCGGGAGGCGAACCTGATCGACGGTGATTTCAGCTACAGAGGATTAACCGAGTCTTTCAAGGGCGGGGAAAATTCGAGGTTTCTCGGGACAGTGGAATTCTATCCTGAGGAGGGCAAATACCACTATGACGGTCACCGTGCATGCAAGGTGCGACTCACCCCGGAACAGACTGCTGGTCTCGGCGGGAGGTGCCCGGTCTGCGGGGGGAAAATCACCGAGGGTGTGCTCAACCGGGTACTTAAACTCGCCGATCGCCCAGCGGGGGCGACCCCTGGAAAGGCTGCGCGGCATTTCGAACGCCTGATCCCACTGATCGAGGTGCTGGCCGAAAGCCATGGTACCGGTCCGGGGACCAGGGCTGTCCAGCGCAGCAGAGAAAGGCTTCTGCGAGAAATCGGTCCGGAACTTTTTGTTCTCCGGGAGGCGCCGGTCGAGGCGATAACCCGCGTAGCCGGTCCCACGGTCGCTGAGGCAGTACGCCGCAACCGAACCGGCAAGGTCAGGATCGAGCCCGGCTATGACGGTGAATACGGCACTGTACGGATTTTCGAGCCTGGTGAGCTGGAAAAAAGCACCGGGCAAATGTTTTTCTTCGAGGAACTAAAGATCGAAAAAAAAGAACCCGAAAGTCCACCTGTATGCTGGAAAATGCCGGCCGAATCAGCGGCTCCGGCTGCTGCCTCCGGAGTTCAAAGCAGCCCTCAGGAAACAATCGCGGAGAGCCCCTCCCACATTCGTGTGCCTGGCCTGGATATCGAATTGAACCGGCGCCAGCTTGAGGCAATCACCCACGACAACGGCCCTCTGGCTGTAATCGCCGGTCCCGGCACGGGAAAAACACGGTGCCTTGCCGCAAGGGCGGGCTACCTGGTGCGCTCCTGTGGAGTATTGCCGGGTAAGATACTGGCAGTGACTTTTACCAACCGGGCCGCGCGCGAAATGAGAGAGCGTATCGGAGTGTTACTCGCCAGTGGGGCGGATAATGGCCCACAGGTCACTGTGTCCACTTTCCATGGATTCTGTCTCGATTTCCTTACCCAGACCAGGGAATTTTCGCCTCTAGTAGCCGACGAAACAGACCGTCTGAGCCTTCTGCGGGAGGCTCTCATCCAGGCCGAAGGAACTTTTCGGATTCGAGAAATCTCCGAGGCGATCGGCCGCGCAAAGGCCCTGGGCCAGACGCCTGAAAATTACCGTGGCCCGGAGGCTGTCAGGCGCGCCTATACCGCATACCGAGACCTCTGCAAAAAACTGGGTGTTTGCGATTACGATGACCTGATTCTCGAGGCCCTTTACGAACTGCGCTCCAACCCGCATAAACAGTCAAATCTGCGGGAGAAATATCCTTATTTGCTGGTTGATGAATTCCAGGATCTGAACCAGGTACAATACGAACTGCTAAAAATTATGTCAGGCAGCCGGGCCGACGGCCTGTTCGTAATCGGCGACCCTTACCAGTCGATCTATGGTTTCCGGGGAGCGGACGGCCGCGTTTTCGAGCGCCTGAGAGAAGACTTCCCTCACCTTTGCCAAATCAACCTCGAGCTGGGTTACCGTTGCTCGCGAACTATTGCCGAGGCCTCCGCTTCACTTCTTACCGGCGGTGGTTCGGCAGCCCTTGCCCCTCGCGCTATCAACCCTGGCGGGATTCCCTTGAAAACCATCCGCTGTCCCGGAGAGAGATCCGAGGCAATAGCGATTGTGCGGGAAATCGGCCGCCTGGTCGGGGGGATTGGTATGCTTGACGCACACGGCGACTATCGCCCCAGAGGCAAAGAAGACTTAGACACTCTTTACAGTTTTGCCGACTGCGCTGTAATCGCCCGCACTGGAGCGCTTTGCGAAAATCTCGAAACCGTATTTGTCACTGAGGGCATTCCCTATCGCCTGCGGGGTAGCAATTCTTTCCTTCAGGACCCACTTGTCCGCCAAGCATTATATTATCTCAGGCTTTACGTTAACCCTGCCAATGACCTCCGTTTCCTGGATGCTATTCGTTTTGCCGGTTTAGATCCAAGCGTTTCTTATTTCTCGTCTCTGCGCAAGGCGGCTTCCCATGCGGGCAGATCGCTGATGAGCCAACTCAAGCACTCTTTGAGCCATGAGGTTCCGCTAAAACCAGAAAGCGGGCCGGCGGCTGAATTCCTGTTTAAATTCAATAAACTCCGCCGCCAGGCTTCTCTGCCACCGACCGAGCTTCTGAAAACACTCATCGCCGACTTTGTCGGCGAGCCGCCGGCAATCTCCGATCCTTTGGCTATTCTACTTACTACTGCTGAACAGTTCAGCGATCTCGGAGAGTTTCTCGCACACCTGGTGATGCAGACCGAGGGAGATATCGAAAGGGCGGGGCGAATTTCGTCCGGGATTCAGTCTGAGGCGGTCACAATTCTGACCATGCATGCTGCCAAGGGTCTCGAATTCAAGGTGGTATTTATCTGCGGTGTCGAGGAGGGAATCATCCCTTTCACTTACCGGGAGACCGATCCTGAGGAGGAGCGCAGGCTTTTCTACGTTGCCCTTACCCGGGCCTCCCAGAGAGTTTACCTGACCAGTGCCGCCCGGAGAAAGGTCCGCGGCCGGGTAGTTCAGGCTGCTTGGTCACCCTTGGTGAACGAGCTTCCCTCATCCGCCCTGGAAGAGATTGAAAGCTCACTGCCTCCACGCTCCAGAGACAGGCAACTGGACCTTCTCTGAGCAATCTGCCGATCCACTCCGCAACATTTAATCCGAAACAATGATTCATTCTGGTTCGGGCCAAGCAGTGGGTGAGAAAAAATGGAAAATCAACGTGAAAATTTGGCTTGTCTTTCACTTGACAC
>JAUVUV010000137.1 GCA_030604975.1 Candidatus Glassiibacteriota bacterium
ATTTCTAAAACCAGAATATTTTTGATTGCCTTTCTGCCTTTTGTATTTCTGGCCGAACTGATCTGTTTTTTTACCTCACAGAACCGTTCCGGAGTCCTGTCGTTCTTTTTAGCCCTGCTGCTGTTTTTCTGTTTGATTCTGTTCTACAAGCGAGCCGGTTTGATAGAGATGCTTCGGAGGTTCTGGAAGAGATTGCTTATTCTTTTACTCGGGCTGAGTATGGCGGCTGCCACATTCGCTTTGTTCACAGATGCCGGTTCAGCTTTGGCAGGGAGAATCCTTACGGCGTCGGCGGTGCGTTTGGAGCACTGGAAAAATCGATTTGCCAGCCTGGGGAATCTGGAAAATATCGATGTCTATTCAAGGGTCGTTTTTCTTGAGACCGGAGCGGCGATGATTGCTGATGACCCTCTTTTGGGTAAGGGTATCGGGCAGTTCGTTATCCACTATCCGGAATATAAGACCGAGAAGCACTGGGCAGCCTTTAGTCTTCTCCCGCCTGAGATCAAGATGTGGGATTTAATTCCACGCCAGTCCCATAACGAATACCTCCAGGTAGTTATCGAGCTCGGCCTGATCGGGTTCGCGGCGTTTCTGGCCTTCTGGCTTTTTTTCGGCATAAGGATGTGGAAATACATCAAATCGCGCAGCGGAGATCCCGCATTTTACCTGATCCTCGGCGCAGCATCCGGGGTGGCCGCCAGCCTGGTAAACGCACTTTTAACCTTTCCTTTACAGACAGTGACAAGTGGAATTCTTCTCTGGACCACCTGCGGCCTGCTGCTTGCAGGCTGCTGCGCCGACAGAGAGAAAGATGACTGCCGCAAGATCGAACTGAAAATCAACCTTTCCAGGCCGCTGTCGAAGGCTCTGTTGGTTATCCTGACCCTGGTTTTACCGCTTATCTGCCTCTGGGGTTCGGCGCGAATCCTCCGGGCGCAGTATTTTTTCTTCGATTCACTGAAACAGCATGCCCATGACCTGCCCTATAGTATTAAACGGAGCCGGCTTGCAGCAGACCTTCTGCCAGGTCATTTCGAAATGCAGTATGTGGCAGGATTGATCGCTCAGATCCAGAACGACAGGGATACAGCCACGGTATACTATGAGCGCTCTGTCAGGGCCGCTCCCTACTTTCCGGAAACTTACGGTCACCTGGCTGAATTTTATTACATAAAAGGCAACTATGAGAAGGCGGAAAAGACATTTCTCCGTTATCAGGAGGTCTACTCTCCTGGCGTGCCAGAGCGTTCGCACTGGGTCTGGGGTTTAGTGTGCCTGAAAGATACGACAAGGAACAGGTTAGCCGAAGCTGACTCCCATCTGCGCAAGGCCGGGGGAGGTTTCGAGCCGATGAAAGCCCTGGCTGAAGCATACTACAAAAGGGGCAAGCCCGACTCCACGCTGGCGATTCTTGATGACTGGGATCGAAGGGTAAGCACAAACAGCAAAAATTTCGCCAGAGTAGCAGACCTTTACGGCCTGGCCTCGCTCGCTGTTGGTGACACTGCAGCTGCACGGGAACGGTTCGGAAGAATAGTGCAATACGCGGGTGAAGACCAGAAACAGTTTGTGGAAAGGGCCCGCAGGATACTAGAGGAGCTGGATGAAAATCAGAAATAGGCTCGCTCTGTTAAGCTCGCTAATCCTCCTTTTTTTTTCAGCCACGAGCGGAGCCGAATTTAAAGACGGTTTAAATAAAGCGGTATCTTCTCTGGAAGAGGGCCTTAGCCATCTCGGACTCGAAGCCCGAGAGATAATACCGTGGTTTGATGGCTATGGTACAAGGGGGGGTACATATACTCCAGGGACAAATCTGGCAAATGATAATTTGCACAACGTGGTTTCGCGGTTTGCCGACTTGGAAAACCGGCTTGCTTCATTCAACACCCCTGAACAATACCTTCATTGGAGTCTTGAATTCCTTGGTCTTTCCTGCCCTCGGCAATCTCCCTTGAAAATGCCCGGCGGACTTAAAGCGGCGGCAGACAGCTTCGATACCCTGTTGCCCGGTGCTGGCCAGTCGCTTGTTGAACTTGTTGAAGCAGACCGGTTGATCCGGGAGGCTTATCGCAAGCTCACACCTGCGGAGGTTGAGGAACTCAAAAAATATGTAAAAGATTTCCCTTTCTGGGAAGACCAGTGGCCCGCAAACCCAGTGGAAAGAATGGTAACACTGGCCCGGCGGGTAGATCTCGCTTTTATCTGGGCTGGGGCGCTTGCAGCCTGGAGAGCCTCGGCCCGCCTGCAGGAACTTGTTAAAAAAAACACCCTGGTATGGGTAAACCAGGAATCAACC
The DNA here is from genome assembly GCA_030604975.1 of Candidatus Glassiibacteriota bacterium. Taxonomy (GTDB): domain Bacteria; phylum Gemmatimonadota; class Glassbacteria; order GWA2-58-10; family GWA2-58-10; genus JAUVUV01. The sequence goes on from JAUVUV010000137.1 coordinate 2,300, forward strand.
CGGGAAGAATTTATTCTCAATCTCGACACTCCCTGGGGCGCTGTGATAGTTGGGGGCAGGCAGGAAAACGATTACCGTCAAAAATGCCTTCTCATCCTGGACCTGGGTGGCGATGACAGTTACGAAATACCTCCGTCGGGTTGGCCTTTGGTCAGCATGATTATCGACCTGGAGGGGAATGACAGCTACAAAGCCGATAATGGTTACGCGCTGGGGGGTGCTCTTTTCGGCCTTTCGTGGCTGGAGGATCATGAAGGTAACGATACATACAAGGGAGCATCGTTTTCCCTTGGCGCAGCAGCTCTGGGAGCGGGGATCCTGGTTGATTATAAAGGAAAGGACAGCTACAGGGGCGGACCCTTGAGCCAGGGAATGTCATTTTTCGGCCTCGGAATGCTGGCTGATTTTGAAGGCGATGACAGCTATGAGGTTTCATTTGGAGGTCAGGCGGCATGTTTTGCCGGCGGGGCGGGATTGCTGATCGACCTGAATGGCGATGACAGGTACTCCGGGGGCGGCATCTACCCGGACTGGCGAACACCCGGTGCCACCAAGAGCTTTACGCAAGGCTCAGCCGCGGGCCTGCGCCCGTTCGGACTGGGCGGAACGGCGCTTCTCTATGACCGGGCGGGCGCGGATGATTATGAGATTGACTATTTCGGTCAGGGCGCGGGTTACTGGGGCGGTTGTGGACTTCTTGTCGACAGCAGAGGAGATGACAGCTATAAGGCCGGGCGCTATGCTCAAGGCTGTGGCCTTCATACAGCCTTTGGCTTGCTTGCCGATGGTTCGGGAAGCGATAGCTACACTCTCGGCGGTGTGGGGCAGGGAATGGGGGAGGACCGCGCATACGGGATATTTCTCGAGGGCCAAGGAGCGGACTCATACAGGGCCGGGTGGATGGCCCGGGGAGCCGGTGGCACGGGTGGGGTAGGACTCCTGCTCGAAATACACGGGAATGACAATTACCAGGAGGCTGCCAAAGCTGCGGATGGTTACGGAAGCCGCGCATGGGAGTTGAGCGGTCTCGGGTTTTTAATCGACTGTGTAGGAGATGACATCTATGGCAACAGGCGAATCCAAGGACAGATTATCCGTTCCGGCACCTGGGGCGCCATGGTGGACCTGCCGTTTAACAGGTAAGTTTCTTCTGCTATTATCGCTTTATGCGCCTGTCGGAGTGCCGTGGCAGGTGAGAGCTGAGGTTTCATTAGCAGACCTGGTGGAACAGGCTGGCAGCCCGAAAGTTTTTTATTCCCAACCAGAGCAGCGCGACAGCCTGATCGCTCTTCTTGCCGAAAGTGGTGAAGCGCGGGTTCAAGATTTGCTTTGCCATCTCGATACTCCCTGGGCGATTCATTTCGAGGTCATTCGCCGCGCTCTTGAATCTATCGGTGATCCTGCCCGGCAGGCTGTGATCCAGGAGCTTTCCCAAAATGGTGATACTCATTACGCCTCGCTCCTGCTGGCAGTATTCGAAAAGCTCGGACAGCCTGGGGATGAGCCGATACTCGGTTTGTATCTGAATAGCGGTCAGCGATCATTAATTATCCCTGCGGCGCGCTGCCTGGCGGAATTCGGCAGATTAGAACAGTCGAGCCAGCTGCTTACACCGTTCCTAGTCGACAGTTCAGCACACGTGCGTCTGGCGGCTGTCTGGGCCCTGGGCAAAATCTTCATGCGCGATTCAGAAAAACGACCGAATCCGGAAATGGCAGAAAAAATCCGGTCTCTACTCGATGACCCATGCCCCCAGGTTAGGTTTACGGCGGCGGAAACGCTGAAGATTCTCGGGGTAGCGGGAGAGGAAGTACCTAAGCTGTTGAAACCTGCCAGGTGAGCGGGGGGGCACAGCTATCGTGCCCCCACTGTCTTTACCATCCGAGAATTTTAATAGTTTTAAAATGATTTAACTTAACGCTTTACGAAGAAGGTCGTTCACAATTTGAGGATTGGCTTTGCCGCTGGTTTCTCTCATCACCTGTCCGACAAAATAGCCGAATACCTTTTCCTTGCCGCTTTTGTATTCCTCGACCTGCTTCGGGTTGTTCTCGATAACCTTATCCACCAGGGCCTTGAGTGAACCCTCGTCGGAGATCTGCACCAGGCCGAGCTTTTCGACAATTTCCTCTGCTGTAGCCTCAGTTCTGGTCATCTCGTCGAATACTTTCTTGGCGATCTTGCCGCTGATCGTGCCCTTGTTGATCAGCTCAAACAGTACGGCAAGCCGGTCGGGTTTGACCTCGAATTCGGTGATCTCGATATTTTTATCGCCCAGCACAGCGAGCACCTCGCTCATGATCCAGTTGCTCACCTTTTTCGGCTCCGTTCCCCTGGCAAGCTTGACAGTTTCCTCGAAATAGTCGGCCACTTCTTTAGTGGCGGTGAGCACGTTTGCATCGTATTCGGGCAGCCCGTATTGTTTTACGAATCGTTTTTCGCGCGCCTCGGGCAGTTCGGGAAGCGTGGCAAGGATATCGTCGATCCAGACACTTTCGATCACCAGGGGCAGAAGGTCGGGATCAGGGAAGTAGCGGTAATCGTTGGCTTCTTCCTTTGAGCGCATCGACCGTACTACCTGGCGGTCTGCATCCCAGAGCAGGGTCTCCTGGTCCACCTGCCCGCCCGATTCCAGAACGCTGATCTGGCGCTCGGCCTCGAAGTTGATCGCCCGCTCCACACCGCGGACTGAATTCAGGTTTTTCACCTCAGTGCGGGTACCGAATTCTTTAGTTCCTTTTTTGCGCACGGAGATATTGGCGTCGCAGCGAAGGCTTCCTTCCTCCATGTTGCCGTCACAGACCCCCAGGTAGAGCAGGGTCTGGCGAAGGCGGTAGAGGAAAGCATAAGCCTCAGTTGCTGAGCGAATGTCAGGCTCGGAGACAATCTCGATTAGCGGGGTGCCGCAGCGGTTGAGATCAACCGCGGTGCCGGCCTCGGTGATCGTATGAAGGCTTTTGCCGGCATCCTCCTCCAGATGGACCCTGATCAGACGGATCTGCTTGATCGTGCCGTCCTCCAGGCGGGCATCAACCGCTCCGCCTGTGGAAAAAGGCTTTTCATACTGGCTTATCTGGTAGCCCTTGGGCAGGTCCGGGTAAAAGTAGTTTTTGCGGGCGAAAATCGACTGTTGCTGAACAGTGGCACCGAAAGCCAGTGCGGCTTTCACTGCCATTGTGACAGCCTCGCGGTTGAGCACCGGCAGTGCGCCCGGCAGTCCCAGACAGACCGGGCAGACATTGCTGTTCGGGTCGTCGCCGAAATGGGTACTGCAGCGGCAGAAAGTCTTTGTCCTGGTTTTAAGCTGCGCGTGAACCTCGAGTCCGATAACCGCTTCCCAGTTGTGATCGCTCATTCTTGCACCTCCCCTTCCAGCTTGCTCGCAGCCTTGAGAATGGTGGATTCGTCGAAATGACGGCCGATAAGCTGGATCCCCACAGGAAGACCGTCCACCATCCCGGCGGGCACCGAGACCGCCGGCACACCGCTCAGGTTGACTGTCACTGTGAATATGTCCTGAAGGTACATGCTGACCGGGTCGTCCTCGAACGAACCGAGCCTCCAGGCCGGGGTGGGGGTGGTGGGGGTGAGGATCAAATCTACCTTCTTGAACGCCTCTGTAAAATCCCGTGTGATCAGGGTCCGCACCTTCTGCGCCTTGAGATAGTAAGCGTCGTAATAGCCCGCGCTGAGCACATACGTGCCGAGCATGATCCGCCGCTTGACTTCCGGTCCGAACCCCTCGCTTCGGCTGGTGCGGTACATGTCGATCAGGTTGCCGGATTCGCGGCTGCGGTGGCCGTAGCGCACCCCGTCGAAACGGGCAAGGGTGGCACTGGCCTCGGCAGTGGCGATTATATCATAAGCGGCAATAGCGTATTAGGTATGAGGAAGGCTGATCTTGACGATTTCAG
>JAUVUV010000285.1 GCA_030604975.1 Candidatus Glassiibacteriota bacterium
AGTTAATCCTGGACGCCGTAGGGGCACGGCGCGCCGTGCCCTTACTCCGCTCCGCCGAGGTCGCCTGCGCGAAAGAACGCGCAATGGCATGCCGGAGCGTTGTACATATATCAGGGCAGCGATGGAAATTACTTGTCTTCTACACGCTCCTTTATCAAAGCTCTCAGGTTACAGGACTATTCAAAGCCCGCTTTTTCTCAGAGGAAAATATACATTCCAATATATTGCAAGAAGGATAGTTAGCTGTATTTTTGTAAAGATTATTTTATACTTCTTTTGGTGGCAAAAGAAGCAATTTTTTTATTTGGATGAATTTGGCATGAAAAAGTATGTAAGCGGTGGAAAATTTTGTCCTCGAGCTTACACAGCATTTAACAGCATGCCGCGCCCATTCGGTTTTGCAATTAACATGGCAACACACCCCTGTCTCCCCTCTTGATAGAGGGGACTAATTCGGAAATATTATCTCGCAACCAGGAAAGGATTAGAGGTACAAATCCCCTCTAAAAAGAGGGGTGGTCGCGTAGCGACCGGGGTGTGTCAATCCTCTCTACCAAGAGGGGTGTCCGTGTCAACGAGCGGGGTGTGTCCACCTTTTGCGCGGGCGAATACAAGATTCGCCCCTACGACTTTTGTTAAATTTTTAACATAATTGCCATTTTATCATTTCTCTGGAATCGCCACGTACATCTGGTAGTTGCTGCGGGAATGCAGCGGCATCTTGTACATGGGAACGATTTTCTCCGGTGGAAGGACATTATCGCCCTGGGTGTAGATCCAGAGCCGGTCGCGGTCCCAGAGCAGGACCTCGTCGCGGCTGTCGTCGGTCAGGTCAATTGCGTCGCAGCAGAGCACGGGATGGCCTGGTTCAGTGAAACGCACCACGCGGCGGCCCCAGCCGTCTATCATCCCGCCGAGCTTTTCATCGCCTGAAAGCAGAAGCAAGGCTGTGCCGTCGCCCTTCCAGTCCGTGGCGGCAAGGGTGGAGCCGATAAAATGCGGCTGGTATTCGCCGAGCTTGCGGCCGTCAGCGGCGTGAACCGTGACAATGTTGTGCTCGCCCCAGTAGGTTACCTGGGCGAATTCGCAGCCCGGAACCTCCGGGCAGAAATCCCCGATAGCCATGCGCTGGGCATGCCCCGGGATCTCCTTGTAGCGCACCCTGCCGCTCATGTCGGTCACAATCACACCCTCCTCTCCGGCGCAGAAATAGGCGTGCATGCCTGGATAGCAGGGGTCTCCCGACTCGCCCATGAAACCCGCATCCGAGTGGTCCTGCATCCCCAGGTCGAAAATGACCGAACCGTCGTGGTCGAACAAGGTATAGCCCTGGAGCACTTCATCGCGGCCGTCGCTGTCGATATCACGCGCATAAGGGTAATGGCCTGCGTTGAGGCAGGCAGTCCAGAGCTGTTCAAAGTTTCGCGAATAGGCCCAGATATTGTTATAATCGTCCTTGATCAGGAAATCCCCCACAGTGCCCGCGCCGGTGAAATCGCAGAAATAGAGAGCGCCTGCCGGGATACGCTCCCAGGTGTCCTCCGGGTAGAAACTGTCCGGGTGCTTGGGGCCGTGTTTCGGGGTGGGTATGCTCTTAATCGTTTTGCCGGTGGTCCCGTTCAGCACTTCGATCTTGAAATCGTGGCTGAATATCACCTCACACTTGCCGTCATTGTCAAGGTCGCAGACTTGGTAGGGCAGGTCAGTGGCGAAAAGTTCGGGAATCGTGTCGTTTTTGCCCCACTGCCAGAGGATTTTGCCGTTGAGATTCATCGCGGTAAGCCCGCTGATATAGCGCCTGAGCAATCCCGTGGAGCCGAAATGCCGCTGGGCCAGCACGAACTCGAGTCGGCCGTCTCCGTCCAGGTCACCCCAGCGCATCTGCCGGCCGTTGACTGCAAGTTTCCTGAGATCGACCTTTTTCCAGAGTTTGGGCTGCGGGTAGTTTTTCGACAGTTCCCGCTCCAGGCGTTCGCGCTCCGCCTTGCGTGTCAGGTAATCCTGGTAGGCCTGCTTGCTCATGATCACCCGCACTCTCCGGTATTCTACGGGCGAGTTGGCGATCAGGCCGACCATGCCAGAGCCGTGGTGGTGGTCGCGCCGGGTGATATCGATCTGCTTGCCGTCCACGTAAAACGTGTGGTTGCGGTCATTGACCTCGATCCTCAGGGTGTGCGGTTCGCCGATTCTGTACGGCACGTTGCGGATCTTGAGCTTGACCCAGGCATCATGGATTCTTCGCGACCAGACCCACTTATGGTTTTCCTCGAGCGAGAGCATGAAATAGTTGCGTCCGTTCTTCACCCGGTAGATAATCCCCACCGGGTTTTCGTGCGAGAGGGGAACAAGCTCTACCTCGAAAGCATAATCTTTCCAGAACAGGTCGCCGGTAACCACTGTGGCGTTGCGGTCCTCGGCCAGGATTTCCTGTTGCTGGAACAAGACCTTGCGTCCGTTTGAGTTGCGGATATGCCAGGCCAGACCCTCCTCGACAGTCCAGTGGCCCCAGTAGACAGATTCGATCCAGGGGCCCCAGGCGGGATTTTTCACAGTCCAGTGATATTCCTGCACTGCTGTGTATTTCTCAGAGAGCGGCCCAAGCGGGTAGGAAGAAAAATCATCCTCGAAAACCACGATCGAATCAGGCCCTACAGGCTCCCAGGCACCGGCGATGGCAGGATCAAAAGACAGGATCAGGAATGTAAAAATCAGAGTAAGATATGCAACAGGAAAACGCATTTTATACTCCTTGAAATTTTCAGTTGATAGGAATCCAACCGGAAGGGGGGGCAATGATTCACCTGTTTCCGGTGTGGGAACGATTGCCGGAGAGTAATGTTAATCACAGGTGAAACGATGGCTAAACGGCCTTGATCAGAACCTTGACCACATCCGGCGTCTCTTTGTCGACCAGCTCGAAAGCCTCCGCTGTGCGTTCCAGCGGGTATTCGGCGCTTACCATCGCACCGGTATCGTACTTCCCCCTAGCCATCATCGAGATCACGCGGGGGAACTCGCCCAGGTTGGTGCGGGAGGTGACGATAGTGGCTTCTTTCCAGACCAGGGTCTTCCATAGAACGCCGTAGGAGTGCGGACCCTGGCCGAGAAGGGTAATCCGGCCTGCGTTGCGGATCATTTCGACAGCCTGTTCCACCGGCGATTTGCCGCCGACCACGTTGAGATCTGCCTCGCCGATACATTCGACCACGCAGTCGGCGCCCTGTCCGCCGGTGAATTCTTCTACTGCCTTGACCGCGTCCATCTCAGCGCTGTTGATAACCAGTGCAGCGCCCAGGGATTCGGCGATTTTCAGCTTAGGAGGGCTGATATCAGCCACCGCGACCTTTTCTGCAGAGGTCAACTGAATGTTTTGCAGCACTGCAAGCCCGACCCGGCCTGCGCCGAGAACCACCACCCTGTCCCCGGGTTCGATGCGACTGATAGAGGTGGCATGCATGCCGATAGAAAAAAGCTCGACCAGCGCTGCATCGCGGTCGCTGATAGCCTCCGGTATTATAAAGCACTGCTCAGCCTCGACGCAGACATACTGAGCGAGCCCGCCGTCCATATCGATACCCAGAAGTTTGAGGTTCCGGCAGGCGTTGTAGCGTCCGTCCAGACATGCCGGGCATTTTCGGCAGCTGACTATCGGGTCCGTGCAAACACGGTCGCCAATATCCAGGCCCTCCACCTCTTTGCCCTTTTGGCTTACCACCCCGGAAAACTCGTGCCCCTGGATCAATGGGAAATTGACCCGTCCGGCGAACTCACCGCGGTAAACATGAATGTCACTGCCGCAGATTCCGGTGTAACGCAAGGCTACCAGCACCTGGGTGGGGTCGGGGCTTGGAGTTCGAGTATCCGCATAATCTATCTTCCTGGTGTCCACTGTTATCGCCGCTTTCATTCTCCATGGCCCTTTTTTAATTAAATCCCCTGACTGCAGTGTTTTTTAACTATTATGTCAGCTAAAAAAAGATAGTTTTTTCGTGCGGCAGACGCAATAGAGAAAGCCGCCGATTCGAAACGGTTACTATACATAGCGTGATAAATTATAGCGCATTACTACAATTTCGGATTTAATACATATTGCTAGTCGAGTTTGCACCCCCGAAAAAACTTTTGTTTACTTTTGGTTACAAAAATAACATTAAAAAATAATCTTTTTCTTTTTG
>JAUVUV010000088.1 GCA_030604975.1 Candidatus Glassiibacteriota bacterium
AAATCGATGAAATTTCAACACCCTTCTAGAAAGAAACCTGTTATGGCTTGGCAATTTATCAATAATTCAGGATAGATATCACCTAACAATTATTTGATGCGGGTATTTTTATCATTTACTTGGTGTCTTGGTTAATGAGTAACGATAAGAAAATAAAATCACCCGGCGCGAAACTCGAAGTAAAAATCTCGCGCCGGGATCTGTTCAAGCAGACTGCACTGGCTATTGGCTCGGCAGCCGCACCGACTTTAGCATGTGGGCATGGCAAAGTCTCACCGAGGAAAATGAAAAAGAAGGTTATTATCCTCGGCTACGATGCAATATGCCCTAACCTTTTAAAGCAGTACATGGATCAGGGACTTATGCCGAATCTCTCGGCGCTCGCGGCCGGGGGGAGTTTTACTGAGCTTGAAACTTCCATACCGCCCGAATCCCCGGTTGCCTGGTCCACTTTTTCGGTTTCAGCCCAAGCCGGGGTGCACGGCATTTACGATTTTCTCAACCGGGATGTGGAAACCTACAACCCGAAAATCGCCTCGGTCAAGCCGGTTTACCCCCGTTTTCTCTGGGACCTGATCCCGCTGGGCAAGCCAAAAGCGATCAGCCTTCAGACCGGAAAACCTTTCTGGGTACAGGCGGCCTCGCACGGAATCAAGACAGCAGTGCTTGAGGCTCCGGTGGCCTTTCCTGCACCAGAGCTTCAGTCGGACAGCCTCCTGCTCTCCGGCCTTACCACCCCGGACCTGCGTGGGACACAGGGCACGTATCATTTTTTCACCACAGACATTTACAGCGAGGATATCGAGGATACCGAGTTCGGCGGCAAGGTGACCGCGCTTGAGTTCTCCACCGGGGACAGGGCCCAGGCCGTCATTATCGGCCCCTGGAATCCGGTCACCCGGCAGAAACGAAAAAAGTTACTGGAGAAACGCAACAATCTGGCAGCAAAGGGCGCCAGCTCCCTGGAACTCCGCAAGCTGGACCGCATGCTTGATGCTCTTGAAGCAGATAATTACCTTATTGTGCCTGTCGCTTTCAAACTCAATGACGACCGGAGCAGAGTGACAATCGAGGTGCAGGGCAAAGAAATCACCCTTAAACAGGGCGAATGGAGCGACTGGGTGGAGATCGAATTCACCCTGAATTTCCTGATCCGCATCAAGGGACTTACCCGCTTCATCCCGATCGAGCTGGGTCAGGAGGTGAAAATTTATATGAGCCCGATCGAGATTCACCCCCAAGAGCCGGTTCTGCCGATCTCCTATCCGGATGATTTTGCCGGCAGGCTGGCCCGGAGGATCGGCCCGTACAAGACCCGCGGCTGGGCTGCCGATACCGCCGGGCTCAAGGAGCACAAGCTGGACGAAAGATCTTTCATGGAGGATCTGAACCGAATCATGGACCAGCGGGAGGCTATGTGCCTGGAAATTCTGGAAAAGGAAAAGCCCAACCTCTTTTTCGAACTTTTCTCCAGCCCCGACCGGGTCCAGCACATGTTCTGGTGGCTGCTGGACAAAGAACACCCAAGGTACGATGCTGAGATGGACGAACAGTTCGGCGATGCGGTTCAGCAGATCTACAAGCGGGTGGACGAGTTTGTGGGCAAAGTGCGCGAGCGTTACGTGGATGACGACACCCTGCTCATCGTTTGCAGTGACCACGGGTTTTCCTCTTTCCGCAAAGGCGTGAATATCAACACCTGGCTGGTAAAGAACGGCTATATGAAACTCAAGGGCCAGGACGATCCGCGCTACAATCTGAAAGACCTTTTCGGCGGCGGGGACTTTTTCGTTAATGTGGACTGGCCCGGCACGCGCGCCTATTCCCTCGGCCTGGGGCTGATATTTATCAATCTCACCGGGCGTGAAGCTCAGGGCATTGTTTCACCGGGCGAGGAGTATGAATCCCTGGTCGCCGAGATTGCCGAAAATTTCAAGAACTTTCGCGATCCTGAAGATGATGCCCGGGTGGTCTCGAATATTTATTTCGGCAGGCAGGTTTACCGCGGCCAGCGTCTTGACGAAGCCCCCGATCTGGTTGTAGGTTTCAACCGCAACTACCGGGTAAGCTGGCAGACCGCCCTTGGCGGGGTTCCACCGGAGGTTGTCGAATATAACATGGAAAAATGGAGCGGTGACCACTGCTCCGTGGACAGAGACCTTATTCCAGGGGTTCTGCTGGCTAATCGGAAAATCGAGCGGAAGGAGCCTGACCTGCGAGATATTGCACCTACTGCGCTTAAATATCTGGATTGCCCGGTGCCGGAAGAATATGAGGGCAAGGATCTGTTCCAGGCCTGATGATTGTTTAATCTCTGGATCACAAAATTGGTTTGGCAAAGCTTTTTCCAATGCCTATTTTTCTGGGAATCTTAAATGCCAAAGCACGCTGAGAAAAAAACAAAAGGCGTTAGGCAATCTGAATCAAGTCCTGAAAACAATTTACCGCAGAAATTCAAGCAATTGAGCGCAATGGCCGAGGAGGCGCTTGAAAGAAATCTGCCCCATGGCGAGGGCTATGCTGAGCCTGTAGTCGAGGCAATGCGCTACAGCCTTTTGGCTCCTGGTAAAAAGATCAGGCCCGTGCTGACCATGCTTTCGGCCGAGATAGCCGGAGGGGAGCCGGGCTCGGTGATCGAGGCGGCTGCTGCGGTGGAGATGATCCACACCGCTTCACTGATCCTTGATGACCTTCCCTGCATGGACGACTCCAAGCTCCGGCGTGGCCGGGAAACCCTTCACCGGCACACCGATGAGGCGACCGCGGTGCTGGCCGCAAATGCTCTTCTGATGCAGGCTTTTTATCTTATCGGAAACGCGGTTGCCACAAGCCGGCTGAGTGTCCGTGAAGCGGGCAGGCTGGTGCAGGATGCAGCAGACTGTGTCGGCGTACCGGGGATGATCGGCGGCCAGTGGAAAGACCTCAATCCGGGAGAAAGTGACTTAGAGAGCCTCGAGTACATGCACAGCCATAAAACCGGACGTCTTTTCATTCTTTCTGCCACCCTCGGAGCAAAGCTCTCCGGTGCAAGCGGGCAGGTAGTGGAATGCCTGGCAAGCTACGCCAAGAATCTTGGCCTGGCATTCCAGATCACGGACGATATCCTGAACTACGAGTCCAAACCCTCGGTTCTCGGCAAGGATGCGGGAACGGACAGTAGCAAGGTCACCTTTGTCACCACATTCGGTCCCGGTGCAGCAAGGGAGGTCGCCTCGGAACTGGTTCAGACCGCCAAAACCTCACTGGAGCCTTTCGGTGCCAAAGGCCGGTTTCTGCTTCAGTTAGCCGATTATGTCCTCTTAAGAAAGAAATAAATCGCCAGTGAAAAACAAGCAGCAACAAGATTACGAACCGAACAAATTTTCTATCGAGGAAATCCGCTCCCGGCTCAAAGCACTGGGATATCTGGAAAGCCCGGTGGAAAGGTTTCTCAGCCGGCCTTCAGGCGGCCCCTGGAGAACTGGATTTACGGTAACTGCCAAGCTGGCGCTGCTGATCGGGTTCCTTCTTGCCGGTCTCACCACTGCCAGTACCCTCCTGGCCGACCCCGGGTTTATCGAGAACCCTCTCGATATCTTTCTTTTTCTAACCTATCTCGGAGCGGCTTATTCATTGGGAGCTTTCTGTCTGGTACTGATACCGGCTTTGCTATGGGTGAGAAAGAAAAAAAGGTCTGCGGGCATGATTCCAGGAGGCACCCTGCGATCGGCCGTTCTATGTACTCTCACCGCCTCGGTGCTCTGCGCTTATCTTCTGGGCTGGTGGCATCTGGTCATGATAGGCTCGCAGCAGATCCTCCCCTTTGGCATGGTCTCGTTGAGCGTACTGGCGGCCATTGCCTTGATCTCGCTGATGGCGGGCAGGATGATCGGATTAGCCTATTTCTTATTAGCAGGTGTACCGGAATCCTCCAGGAGCCGTCAGAATATGGTGGCCAAAGGTTATATTTTTTCCTTGGTTGCCGTGCTCCTGATTGAAAGTGCCTGGGCGATCGGGTTTTTCCGCCATCACAGTGCGGATCACACCCTTAATGCCGCTCTCCGCGATTACTCCCTCCGCCCTCTGCCGATCCTTCTGGTCGGCCTGGATGGGCTCGATTCCGAGCTGCTTTTCAGGCTATCCGGGGTGGACAACCTTCCCAACCTTACCCGCCTTATCGAGGGCGGGTTTACAGTGGAATTAGCCGCCCAGAAAAATTATCTCGCCCCCCAGATATGGACAACTGTTGCTACCGGGGTCAAACCCGAACAGCACGGGATCAACCACTTTACCCTTCCCGTACTGCGGGGGATGTCCCGTCAGCCGCGTCTGGGAACCTCCCGACCGGGACTCAAACTTGTTTTCGAGCAAATTTTCCCCTTTTTGCAACTTGTTCGCCCGGTTCCTCTGAGCGCCAGTTCGCGGATAACTAAAACGCTGTGGGAGATTATCGAGCTTTTCAGGGCCCCGGCCGGTGTGGTGAACTGGTGGGCCTCCTGGCCGGCAAGCTCTTCAAAGGGATTCACCGTAAGTGAACGCACCTTTTCCAGAATAGCGCTGGTCCACCAAACCCAGCCGATCAAACCCTCGACATATTACAACGAAGAGGTGTTCCCACCGGCTGAATTCGACTCCCTGGTGGTGCTGCGTGCCGAACTAGAAGAACCATTTAACAGTGTGTTGACAGAATACCCGCTGATCAGCGATCTGCTGGTAAAAGACCTTCCTCAGAAAACCCGTGAGCTGATCCGCTCGATATACTTTGCCGATTACTTTCACACCCGTGCCGCTGCTGAACTTGCCCGCAGGCATGAGGTTAAATTCCTTGCCCTTTACATACAGGGCCCGGACATCCTGAGCCGCTTGGAGGAGCGGATAGATCTGGTAGATCCTGAAAGTCTCCAGGGCTTGATTCCGGAGTATTTCCATTTTATCGACAGGCTCCTCGGCGAATTAATAGATGAGTATCAGCCTAGCGGCCTGATTGTTACAGTATGTGATCCTGGTAAGAAAGGACGCCTGCGTGAGTTGAAAGGTGTGGTTATTTTCAACGGTGTGGACGTGCAGAAGGGCTTCCGGAAGAAGGTACCGATCTATCTTGAAGATGTTGCTCCGACCATTCTTTACCTGACCGGCCTGCCTGTTGCCCGTGATATGAGTGGCGAAGCACTGACAGAGGCTGGAATGCCGGGTCCCGTAGGAGCGATGCCGCTGCGTTTTGTCACCTCTTACGGCCCTCCCCCCCTGTTCAGGGAATCCCTGCCGGGCTACCGCCACGACAATGAGGAGATCCAGCGCTTCCGCTCCCTCGGATATCTCAAATAGGAACTGCCGCCTGAGGCTAAAGCTTGAAAAATGGGTAAAAAAATGTTTAATTAAATCGGGTTTAACTAGTTGATAGTCATACGAAAAGAAATCTTCAAGCCATGATCCACGATGTCAGAAAAAATCCCGGCCTTTTGAAACTCGATCTTTACTGTAAGGGAATTCGCCTCGGTGAATCCTGCTCAGTGGGGGAAGACGGCGGGCGGCAAATCATGCGAACCAGGGCCGGCCTCGGAAGCGGCCTGGAGGTTATCCTGCAGGATGAGCTCCACACGAATATCCCCGTGGTTGAGGATTTTGCACTAAACAGCCCGTACTTGCTGAACAGGGAACCGGACGGCAGTTACCGGATTTACCACGAAAGCGGTCCTGTTGCGCCGGTGAAACTCGCACTGCGGCCTGCCTGGTACGACAGGAAAACCTCCAGCGGGAGAAAAATGAGCCGGATCGGGACTCTCCAGGGAACCTACCTGGCAATCTACCCGGCCAAGGTTTGCGATTACTGGCTCGAAAAACCCGAACGGGTCAACTGCAAGTTCTGCTCGGTGGGCCTGAACCTGGGACGCGACGATGCGGATGAAAAAACCGTGGAGGATGTGCTGGAAACTGTCGGTGCGGCAGTGGAGGAAAACAAGGTTACCTATGTCGATTTTAATACTGGCCACTACAAGGGCGACACTTATCTGGATATCCTCGAACCTTTTATTCGTGTGGTAAAGAAAAAGTACGGCCTGCTGATCGGAGTACAAACTCCCCCGCACCATGACCTTTCCCGCTACCACGAGCTTAAAAAGATAGGTGTTAACCGGGTCTCGTTCTGCTTTGAGATTTGGGATCGGGAGCGTTTCAAAGAGGTCTGTCCGGGCAAAAACCGCCAGTACGGACTGGACCGGTATCTGGAAGCAATCGAGTACTGCGCCAAGATTTTCCACACGACCAACGGCGAGATTGTCGTCGGTCTCGAATCGCCTGAAAAATCAATCGAGGCTATCGACTGGATAACCTCGGTCGGCGCAGTGCCCACAGTCTGTGTTTTCCGCCCGCTCAAGGGAACCGACTACGAGAAGGTGCATCCGCCGTCAACCGAGGAAATGATACCAGTATTCAGGAGGATGTACGAAGCCTGCATGGAAAAGGGACTGATGATCGGCGTAGCGCCGAATATCAAGGTCTCTCTCGTGCTTCTGCCCGAGGAAGGCCGCTACTTTCTCGACAACGGCAACCGTTATTATTTTACGCGTGCCAAACACGCAATCCTGCGCCCGCTATTTAAAGCCGCTGTGAAAAGAAGATTCATTTGAGATCAAGGAGGTTTTACGATGCGGAAGAAATTACTTGCTCTGGTTCTGATAGTGCTCTGTGCAATCGGCGTTTTTTCCTTCGTCTACGCGCAGAATTTTTTGGACACAAAGCCCACTATGCAGTTTTCGATACCCACGAATTTTGGGCTGCTGGTAACGATCTATCCTTCAGGCGGCAACACGATAATGTGGTTCGAGGCCGAGGACGGGACAATCAGAAGGGTTCTTCTCGACAACCAGGGTACTTTCAATCTCGATGTCTGGGCGATAACCCGCGAGTAAATGCAAGACTATACCGTTTTTCGGACACGAAATACCTGGAAGACTTCCCGTTTCGACAACACTCACGGACAGGGGCTGTATGAGCGGAAAAAACTCAAATCTTGGTCAGGGGCACCGGAGCCGTTTGCGGGACAAGTTCCTGGAAAAGGGGCTTTCCGCTTTCCGGGACGATGAGATAATCGAGCTGCTGCTCACTCTGGGCACTCCCCGCCTGGACTGCAAACAACCGGCCAGGGAGCTTTTGTCCCGGCTGGGGTCCTTGCGCAAGGTGTTCGAAGCCCCGGCCGAGGTGCTCAAAGAGATTCCGGGAGTCGGTGCGAAAAACGCCATGGCTCTCAGGCTGATCCACGAGGTGGCCCGCCGCTTCCTGGAAACCCGCCTTCAGGAGAGTATCTTCCTCAACGACTCAGCCGATGTCTACGACTACCTTCGCCACAGCATGCGCGACCTCGACATAGAGGTATTCAAGGTTATCTATCTTGATGCACGTCACGCGGCAATGCACACCGAGGACCTTTTCCAGGGCACGATGAGCTACAATGTGATTTACCTGCGGGAACTCCTTCGCAAAGCCCTCAACTATAACGCTGCAAGTCTCGTGGTGGCCCACAACCACCCAAGCGGCGACCCCACGCCTTCGCTGGAAGACAAGCACCTGACCCGGGACATCGTGTTCTCTACAAGCCTGATCGAGGTGCGCCTGCTAGACCACGTGATTGTGGGCGAGGACAGTTTCTACAGTTTCGCTGACCGGGGGCTGATCGAAATTTACCTTCGGGAGTTCAAGCGCAACCCGGCGATGACCTATTTCCGCGAGGTGGCAGAGAAGGGCGTGGGCTGGGAGGTGGTGGAAGAGGCGAAAAAAGGCAGAAAGATAAAATGACACACCCCTGAATCCCCTCTTTATAGCTACTGTGTTTTAATCAAACAAAACTTAGACGTAAAAATTCCCCTCTAGAAAAAGGGGTGCCCACGAAGTGGGCGGGGTGTGTAACTCCCCTCTAGAAAGAGGGGTGGCTGCGAAGCGGACGGGGTGTGTAAATGAAAGTTTTCTA
>JAUVUV010000425.1 GCA_030604975.1 Candidatus Glassiibacteriota bacterium
AAAAGTCGGACGGGGCCGTGGCGAACGTGGAGATCAATTCAAACCTGCTCTGTGACAAGGATGGCAAGGTAACCGGCGCGCTCACCATCCAGCGTGACATCACTGCCCGGAAAAAAGCCGAGGACCTGCTTCGTGAGTCCGTGGAGAGATACCGTACCATTTTTCAGACAGCGGAAGTGGCCCTGATCGAAGCTGATTTCAGCGAGCTGAAATCGGCCCTGGGGAAACTGAAAGATCAGGGAATTACCAAATGGACAGAATACTTCAAAAAAAACCCCGACTTTGTCCGCTCAGCCGCAGAGCTGCTTAAGGTTGTGGATGTAAATGAAGCAACGATCAAACTCTTCGAAGCTGAACGCAAGGAAGAGCTGCTCGGGCCGACGGCTGGCATGCTTACCAACATAACCTCCCGTTATTTCCGTAATGTCCTTACCGCCATTACCACTGGCCGCAAGAATTTACAGGCTGAGGCGGTTTACAAGACCCTTAAAGGCACGGAAATACATACTCTGGTGAGCCTTGCCATTCCCAAAAAAGATGCAAAATTCAAGAACCTTCTGATAAGCCTGGTCGATATCACGGAAAGGAAGAAGACCGAGCAGGAAAAAGACATGTTTCTGGAAAAGCTCCACAACCTCAACAAGCAGCTTGAAACGCTAGCTGTTACCGACGGGTTGACCAAGCTCTATAACTACCGGTTCTTCATGGAAACTCTTAACCGGGAGTTCAGCCGGTCCCGCCGGATGAGCATGCCTTTGGCCATGCTGATGGCTGATATTGACAATTTTAAAAACTTCAATGACACCTACGGGCACCAACTCGGAGATGAGATCTTGATCAACGTTGCCAATATGCTCAAAAGCTCCCGCCGCGGATCCGATATCGTTGCCCGCTACGGCGGAGAGGAATTCGTACTCCTGCTTCCCGACACCAGACTGGAACAGGCGGCAATCGTTGCTGAAAAGCTCAGAAAGTGCGTGGAAGAATCAAGCATTGACAGCAGGCGGCGCAAGCTGAAAATCACGATCAGCCTCGGTGTATCCGCAATGGAAAAAAACAGCCTGCGTAACCCCAAGGACCTCCTGATCCTGGCGGATAAAGCTCTTTACAAGGCGAAAAGGGGAGGCAAGAACAAGGTCTGCAAGGTCAAGGAAGGCGCCTCTCTGGCTTGATCCAATTTTGACATCCGGATTGAAAACACCAGGGGTGAAAAGTATCTCACCCCTGTTTTGTTTTCGGGCAAACTCTCAGCAGTTTCCTTTTATTTCTTTTACCTTTGCAACAACTTCGGGCAGAATTTCCCCGCTTTTGGCAGGAAGCAGGATATCCGAGCTGGCGGTAATCTCGCTCGGGGTGGGATTGACCTCCACGATCCTCGCGCCCCTCCTTCTGGCAACCACCGGCAAGGAGGCAGCAGGCTGCACACTTCCGGAGGTTCCCACCACCAGCATCAAATCGCAGTTCTCCGCAAGCTCGAAGGCAGCCATGAGAGCTTTC
This sequence comes from Candidatus Glassiibacteriota bacterium, assembly GCA_030604975.1. Taxonomy (GTDB): domain Bacteria; phylum Gemmatimonadota; class Glassbacteria; order GWA2-58-10; family GWA2-58-10; genus JAUVUV01. The sequence goes on from JAUVUV010000425.1 coordinate 1,498, forward strand.
TCGGGCAAAGCCTCTCCGAACCAGACCACGTCGGGTCGAAGGTAATTACCACAGGTTTTGCAACGTGGGGGAATTTCACCCTCGTAATCTTCGTCAGACCAATTCTCGTAAAGCTCATCGCCCTGGAAACATTTCACCCGGCTGATATTCCCGTGCAATTCGATCACTGCCCGGCTGCCCGCCCGCTGGTGGAGACTGTCGATATTCTGCGTTATCACCATCAGCCCGGGCAGCAGCTTCTCCAGCTCCGCAATCGCCTCATGACCCGGGTTCGGAATAGTTTCAGCAACTATTTTTCTCCTGTAAGCATACCATTCCCAGACCAGCTTCGGGTCCTGGAGAAACCCCTCCACTGTGGCAAGCCGCTGGGGATCGAACTGCGCCCACAAACCTGTGCTCGCCTCCCGGAACGTGGGAATCCCGCTTTCCCGGCTGACTCCCGCTCCGGAAAAAACCACCGGCTTGCGGCTGTTTGCAATCCAGCCCGCCGCCCGTTCGACAAGTTCCGGATTTACCGCCATTTTTATGTCTCTTGCCGCTTGAGTTTGAAGATTATCAGAAAAAATTCAAATTGGCAGAAAATACACTTGCCGGGGTTATTAAATCGTCCTCCCCTCCAGCATGGTCGGCAAAGAGTGTATAGTTTTGAAAAATGGGCGAAATGAGCAGAAGATCAACTCTTATTCCTGACCGGCTCAGGGCAGAATCGGCATCGGCATGAAAGTGAGAATCAGGATCAGGAAAGTCAGCACGCCGACCGCCTTGCGCCAGGGATCGAGCGGGATTTCCTCGTCGATAATCGGCGGATGCTTGACCCGGATGAAAACCAGTATCAGAATCCCCCAGAAAATCCAGCCCGGCCAGAAAAAGCCCAGCAGAAGCATCATGAAAAAAAAGCCGTAGGCCACCCGCACATGCCGCCTGCCGAACAAGGCATAGGCGATATGACCGCCGTCGAGCTGGCCGATCGGTATCATGTTCATTGCCGTGACAAAAAAACCGATCCAGCCGGCGAAAGCCACCGAGGACATATCCAGAATAGCACCCGGCGGAGCCGGCCCCAGGATCAGGTTGGCCAGCCAGGAAAAAAGCAGGGATTCGCCTGTAATAAAATCTGACGCAGGATGTGGCGCCCAGTTCGATGACATCAGCCCGATAATCACTAGCGGAACGCTGACAACGAACCCTGCAATCGGACCCGCAGCGCCAACGTCCAGGAGCATCCTCCTGCTGAACAACGGAGAGCGCATCTTGATCAGCGCCCCGAGGGTGCCGAAAATAAACGGAGGCGGCGTGGGGATGAAAAAGGGCAATGTCACGTCCATCCCGTGATGGCGAGCGGCGAAATAGTGCCCGAGCTCATGCACCAGCAGGATTAGCATAATCGCTGCAGAAAACGGCAGCCCGAGAGCCAGATCGCCGGCCAAGGCGAGCGGGTCCCCACCCTCGCGCAAGCTGCCCACCAGCATCGT
>JAUVUV010000139.1 GCA_030604975.1 Candidatus Glassiibacteriota bacterium
ACTGATTTGTCAATAACCACCACATTTAAGGCATGTCAAAAGCGAGGTTTAGATTGCATTTGTCCGGACGGTATATTATAATTAGAACCTGATTTCGAAGTTTGTAATTATAGTATATCTCGCTATGGCTGGAAAAAACCAGTTAATTTACGGTTTTGATTAAAGAAAGGTGAAAAATCGTGTCTGAGAATAAACCACAGGCAGTTGACGATATTTCCTTCGAGCAGGAAGTCCTGCAGGCTGAAGGTATTGCTGTTGTGGATTTTTGGGCGCCCTGGTGTGGACCCTGTTTGCACATGGCTCCGGCGTTGGAAGCTTTTGCCGAAGCCAATGCGGGCAAGGTGAAAGTCTTCAAGCTTGATGTTGATGAGAATCCTAAAACAGCGCAAAAGTACGAAATAAGAAGCATCCCCACAGTCATATATTTTAAGGCCGGAGAGCCGGTGGACATTTCCATTGGAGCGGTTTCTGAGTCAACTTTGCGGAGTAAATTGGATGCTTTGTTAGAGGGCTAAAACCGCAGATGAGATTTATTCCGAAATTAATCAAATACTGGTACATTGACCTCATCAGCCCGCTAATCCGCTTTTGCATTCGCCATCGCGTCCAACCGAACCTGATAACCACGATCGGTTTTGCTGTCACTGTTTGCGCTGCGCTGGCTTTTGCGAGAGATAATGTGCAATGGGCCGGGGCGATCCTGCTTTTCAGCGGCACCTTTGACATCATCGACGGAAAAGTGGCACGAGCCACGGGTAGGAGCAGTAAATTCGGCTCGTTCTTCGATTCCACAATGGACCGGCTCTCAGATATGATCGTCTTTCTGGGTCTTTTGTACATGTACCTGGGAAAAGGCCACCAGGAGATGATCTGGGTGATCATGCTGGCTGTTATCGGCTCGTTGATGGTGAGCTATGCGCGTTCAAAGGCGGAGGCGCTCGGGATCAAATGCAGCGTGGGATTGTTTCAGCGCCCTGAGCGGGTTGTCTATCTCGGATTCGGCGCCATTCTGGGGCATGTGACACTTTATTACGTAATCTGGTTTCTGGCGATTGTGTCCAATCTCACCGTAATTCAAAGAATCTTCCACGTTTACTCGGTTGCACACGGCGTGCCGCTGGATGATGACGAATAATTATTGCCGTGGTTAACAGAGCTAACCTAATATGAAAAAAGGCATTTTTATCTCAATTGAAGGTGGTGAAGGCGCTGGTAAAAGTACCCAGGTGAAACTATTAGAGGAATCCCTAACCACCCTAGGCTATAGAGTTACTGTTACCTATGACCCAGGTGGCACTAAAATTGGATGGAAGATAAGGGAAATTCTCCTCGATAAAGAGCATAAGGAACTAGCGCCAAAAACTGAACTTCTGCTTTACCTGGCAAGCCGTTCTCAATTAGTAAGCCAGGTGATCAAGCCGGCTCTCGAGGAGGGGAAGGTCGTCATTTCAGACCGCTTTCACCATTCCACTCTCGCCTATCAGGGAGGGGCAAGGGCGCTGGATGTGACTCTGGTGCAGCAGATTAATGAATTCGCCACAGAAGGTATCCTGCCAGATATAACCTTCCTTCTGGATTTACCGCCTGAGCTTGGGCTGGAAAGAAAGGGATCATATGATGAGGACAGGATGGAAGGGCAGGGCATCGAATTTCACGAAAAAGTCCGTCAAGCCTTTCTCTCTCTCGCCAGCGAGGAACCTGAGCGCATCGTTGTGCTCGATGCAAATCAGCCGGTGAAACAAATCTCCACTTCGATCAATCAGCACATGAAAGCTCTATTGGACAAACACTCTCCCGCTGACTGATAATCCCATTTGATATCTTGCCTTATTCGCTTCAGCTAGGCCCGCACTAAGCGCAGAACCTCCTCCATGGAAGTAATCCCCTTGGCTGCCTTTTCGAGACTATCCTTAAAAATCGGCACCATCTCGTTCTTGAGCGCCATGTCTCTGATCTCCTCACTGGATGCACTGCGCAGCACGGCCTCTTTGATCGCGTCGTTCATAGTGAGAATCTCATGCGAGCCGATTCTGCCCTTGTAACCGCTGCCGTTGCAGGCTTCGCATCCTTTGGCTTTGAACAGCGTGGCTCCCTCGGCTGAATCCTCCAGCAGACGAGTGTCCTCCTCGCTGTCATCATAAGGCACCCTGCATTTCGGGCAAAGCCGCCGAAGGAGGCGCTGGGCGCAGACGAGAAGCAGAGAACTGGAAACAAGAAACGGCTGGATACCCATATCGAGGAATCTGGTAACCGTGCCCGCAGCGTCGTTGGTATGCAGAGTACTGAAAAGAAGGTGTCCGGTGAGCGAGGCCTCGATTGCGATTTCGGCGGTTTCCAGGTCCCGGATCTCACCCACCAGGATCACATCCGGATCCTGGCGCAGATAGCAGCGAAGAGCGTTGGAAAAGGTCAGCCCGATTTCTTTGCGCATCTGCATCTGGTTGATACCAAAAAGCATGTATTCCACCGGGTCTTCTGCTGTCTGGATGTTGATTGCCGGATCGTTGATATGGTTGAGCGCCGCATAAAGGGTTGTGGTTTTACCGCTGCCTGTAGGCCCTACATGAAGAACCATCCCGTAGGGGCTTTTGATAAGTTTTTCATAGATCGCCAGGTTGTGCTCGGAAAAGCCCATCTTATCCAGCCCAACCGACGTGCTGGTTTTATCCAGGATACGCATTACCACCTTTTCGCCGAAAACCATTGGACCCATGGCTACGCGTAGGTCGATATCGATCCCGGTGCGGGTGAAGTCCTTGAACTTGATCCTGCCGTCCTGGGGCAGGCGCCGCTCGGCTATGTTCAGTCCGGACATGATCTTGAGCCTGCTGATCAGGGCTTTGAGAGAATTTGGCGGAAGCTTGAGCGCCACCCGGCAGACCCCGTCCACCCGGTAACGCACAAGCACCTCTTTTTCGAACGGCTCGACATGGATATCACTCGCACCGCGGGTATAAGCGTCCTCGATGATCCGGTTGGCGAGCTGCACGATCGGCGTGCTTGCCTCGTCCACATCCTCTTCCAGATCCACCGACTCGACTTCCTCGCCGTACTCGCTGCCCACCAGGGCCGCTACCTCGTCGATATCAGTCGAATCAGCCTTGAAAAAGCTTTCTATCACTTTTTTGATCCGGCTTTCGGCCGACACGACTATTTTGGCTACCTCAAGCTTGGTCGCCCAGCGGAAACTGTCTATGCGGTCGAAATCAACCGGGTTGGAGATGGCAATTTCAACCGACTGCGTGCCGATTTTTTTTATCGGCAGAATGAGAAACTTTTTCAGGTTCTTTTCACCCACCAGGTTTATCAGTTTCTCATCCGCAACGAAATCCTCAGCGATTTCGTAATAATCGTGGTCTGTAAGCCGGCTCAGGTAATAGGCCAGCTCGGCGTCGCCCATTTTTACATCCGGCCGCTGGACTTTCTGGATGATCATTGCCGAGTAGTCGGAAACTTCCTCGAGAAGCTGGCGGTCACGTTCGGTGAACAGCCCGGGGCTGTCCGGCGGATTTTTATTTATTATCTGAATCGCGCCGATTACCTCATCGGTCACCAGTGGCACGGTGATCATACTCTTGGTCTGGAAGCCGGTTTCCCCGTCCACTCCGCTGAAAAAGTTGGGATCATTCTGGGCATCCAGGGAGATATAGGTCTCGCTGCTTTCGATTACCTTGCCCACTATTCCCTGGCCCCGTTTCAGGGTAAGTTTGCGCAGTTGTTCGACCTTTTTCTGGTAAGCCTCCTTCAGTTTGTCGTCGTCCTTGTATAGTTCCTCGCTGAAATAGGCGTGGGTAAAATGGATATGGTTGTCCTTGCCGACTGAATAAATCGTGATCGCCTGCGCCTGCACCAGTTCGACAAGTTTCTGGAAAGTGATTTTGAGAACGGTCTCCAGGTCCTTTTTTGTTAATTCTCGCTTGGAAACCAGGATCTTGAGCAGATTGTTCAGAACCTGCTTTTCATCAGCCGTGCTTTTTAGTTTTCTCTCAGCGGCGGCTTTGCTCATTTAAACCTCGTGTTTTTTGGGAATATTACCGAGTGGAAAATTTTCCCTTCTTTTAATATAAGTACCCGCTTGGCAAGTGACAAGAAGTTATCTCAATTTTAGAGAATTTTATTGGTTTCTCGATGAAAGCACAATTCATGCCATAACTTGTTTTTACTTATGGCATGAAGATTGCAATTCTTGCTATAAAAAGCTGAAACTTCGGCAAAGGAGATTAAAATGCCGCTAGATCCTGAAGTCCTGCTAAGCTGCGTCCACCTCTATTCGATGATTGGTGAGCGGAAAAAGTCGCGGTTTTATGACAGGTTGTTTGTCCACATGATGAAACGCTCGATCAGAAACTCACGGCTTGACAGCCAGAGCCCTTTGGAATAAAATATTTATTGAAGCTATAAGTAAATATTTTGAAAAATAAATAAATTATAGCGATTATCTCTTCCAGTTCTGGCGATTTTTCCGAGCGATGTTATCAGAATATCTCAAATATTGGGGCCTATCCAAACCGCCGTTTTCACTGACTCCCGACCCTGATATGCTCTATATGAGCAAACAACATCAGGAGGGGCTCATTCGCCTGAAATACGCTGTGGTCTCCAACAAAGGGGGAGCACTGCTGGTCAGTGAACATGCCGGTGACGGCAAGACCAGCCTGCTGGCAAGGCTGCGCCGGGAATTGGACCACCAGTATCAGGGAAATTGCAGGATAGTCTTCATCGACCATCCCACCCTGACCGCGAACCAAATGGTATGCGAGATCGCCCGCCAGCTCGGAGTGCGGACGAACACCACGGATAAACTCACTCTGCTCAACGAGCTGCGCCGCTTTCTGCTTGAAAGCCACGGCAGGAATGAAAAGTGCGTGGTAATGCTCGATGAAGGGCAGATGCTCTGTCACCGCCCGGACCTGTTGCAGGAACTTCGGATACTACTGAATTTCTGTGTTTCAGACGCTTTCCTGCTTACTTTCATCTTTTCCGGACAGAAGCCGCTGGATGAGGCGATTCGCGCCATGCCGGAATTTTACCAGCGCCTGCCGGTACGTTTTTTCCTGCGAAACCTGAACCTCGACGATACCCGCGAACTGATCCGATACCGGCTGCACATGGTCGGGAATTCGCCCGACAGAGAGATGTTCAGCGAGGATGGCTATTCCGGTATCTACAATTTTTCCAAGGGCTGTCCGCGTATAATCTGCTCAGTGGCCGACCTGGCACTGATCATCGCCCACAGCCGTTTTGCTTCCCAGGTGGATTTCGTCTCAGTGAGCCAGGCCTGCAGCGACATGAACCGCACAAACGGCGCTTACCACTATTTCCATTTTCTCGAAAGTTTCAATATGGATAAGGACCTTGCCCGGGCTCAAGTCTCTGCGAAAGAGGCTGTCGTGAGCTGTCCCGGTTGCGGAGGGGATGTTCTGGCTGAGGCCAAATTCTGCCAGCATTGTGGAATGAACCTTGTTGATTCAGAGACTGTAAGTGCAGAGGAAGCCCCGGAACCCAGTGAAGCTGCGCAGGCTGAAACACCTGTCCAAAAGGTGGAGTCAAGCGAGCCGGTACAGTTAGAGGAAGCATCGGAGAAAGAGGCGGAGGAGACACTAGAGCTGCAGCAGGCATCGGAGAATCTAGTTGAGCATCTACCACCTTCAGCGAACGGGAAGCCGAGCCCACCCGAGGTTGATCAAGCCCCGGAGCTCAAAGCCAGCGAGGAATCGGCTGAAAGGATTGAGCAAGCCCTGGAAGCCGGGTCTCAAGCGAAAGAGAGCGTAAAAATCTGCCCGGATTGCGGCGGAGGTGTTCCAGGGGATGCGAGGTTCTGCCAGCATTGCGGCACTAGTCTGGTCACCCCGGAAAGCGCAAGTTTCGAAGAGATTGTCATGAAAGGCGACCAAGAACAGGCAGAAAAACCCCCAGCCCCAGAAGGAATACGCCCGTCGGAGGAATCTGCTGAATCAGTGACTGAGGTGAGAGAAGAATCAACAACAGTGGAAGAAAAGGCTGCGACTGGTCAGGTTTCTCCGGATAACGGGTCTTTGAAATTCATGCTTGAATCCCCAGAGCCGCCGCAGGATGCTAAAGAGGATATGCCGGAAGATCAGCAGGAGCTTGAGGCAGCTGGGGCAGAGCGCCCAGCAGAGGAAACGGCAGAAGCATGGGTTGAAGAGCTTGGCGAGGAGGAACTTGTCGCGGCCCCGG
>JAUVUV010000060.1 GCA_030604975.1 Candidatus Glassiibacteriota bacterium
AATTTCCTCGAATTCTTCCGGGCTAAGAGGAGTTTTCTTGATCCTGATTTCGGGAGAGACCAGCATTTTTCCGATATCATGCAGGAGAGTTCCGACAAAAAAGTTCTTAATCGCTCTTGACCAAAATCATACATCTTCTTATTCCTCTTTATCTTTATCCATTGCTTTTACCCGGTATCCTGAATTAGGCCTTTTCGTTGATATTAGCACAGACCTAAAAGGCAATCTATATGAATAGATATATGTAGAAGCCGGCAATATCAATAATAAACATTAATAAATAAAACAGAAATTGCGTTGGGAAATAATCGTCTTTAATTTGGGAAATTATTATTCGTAGATAAACTGAATAGCATATTAGTACGGCAGATTGTGTAGATTTAGTAAAAGACTTGAAAAACCATATTGGTTTTATTAAAATTACAAATATATTGGACTTGCAAGGCCCCTTCGTCTAGTGGCCTAGGACGCGTGGTTCTCAGCCACGAAACAGGGGTTCGATTCCCCTAGGGGCTACCATATAAAAAACCCGCCTGTAAAGGGCGGGTTTTTTGTCTACGGGGGATTAAGCCGTTCATTTTTTTAGGGCCTTTAAAGCTTCTACGGGAAAGCAGAATTCACAGCTCAGGCAATTATATTTTACATCTCTCAGGTTCTCCCGGGCTTCAATCAGGACTTTTTCAAGATCTGCAGACTGTTTTTCCATAGATATTGAATCCTCTATCATTATCAGCGAACTGTGAAAGCAGCCGCAGCTTCGGCATTTGTCCTCGGCAATAGCTTTTTTCAATAGTTTCACAATATCACCGGTTGAAGCTTTGTCTTTTGCGGATTGTTCATAGTTTTTTGATAACTCACTAACTGCAAAGTGTTATCTGTTTAATCTTTCCTCGAGTTTTTCACTCAGAGTTGTAAAGCGGTTTTCAGGCAGGCAGATTTCCTCGTAAATGGAGCGCATTTTTCGCCCGTCGAGCCTGACAAAATCCTCCCGGCGGGGCAGGATAACCAGTCCTGACATGTCCGCTGCCCCGGGGCTGACAATGCAGCGCCGTTCTCCTTTCAGATAAAAGCAGGAGGGCCGGTGGCGGTGTCTCGGGTGAACGACAACGACCGGTACTTCTCCCACACCTCGTTTGAAAACGGCCAGGTTGAACTCGGGTTCGTCGCTTTCCTCTTTTCCGCCTTGCCGGTTTACAGCAGCGATAGTTTCCTTGAAAAGCTTTTCAGCGTGAGAGTAAGTTTTGCCGTAAAGGAAGATACGCTGGGGAAGCTCCTGCTGGAACAGAATCTCCGAACACGATTCACTCGCAGGCGGTAACTGGCGCACCAGCGGCACTTGACCCGGGTGGGTAGCCTGGATGTGGAGGTGGTCTGGAATGGAGGCTCCGCTTTGCGGGCCGTTATAGAAGGTGGCAAGTCCGGTGAGTTCAGTGAAGCAGAGCATATCTTTCAATATTCCCCTTGCTGTCTGAGGCCTGTGCTGCCTGTGGATCAGAACCATGTGCTCGCGTAAAATCGGTAAGGGGTTACAGACAACAAACCAGTGTTCTGAGAACGGCAGGGCTTTTTGCGGTTGGTGAAGGTTATGTGGGCAAAGGGGACATGGGCGTTTGGCGATTTCTTCCCTGGTGGTGGAAGCTGTTACATTTGCCAGGCGGGCCGGATTGTACTGAAATTTTACCCTGCGCCCGGCTACACGGATGTTGCGTATCTCCGTTTTAGCTGCATTCTCCACCGCAAGCTTCAATTGCGGCCACTGGCTTGTCTGCTGTTCGTATAGTCTGCAAATAGCCTTTTTCAGCCCCTTTTCCTCGCCCTCACGCTGGAGAATTTCCAACCCGGGGTGAAATAATTTCTCAGTCCAGTTTTTTGTTTCTTCTCTGAGCTTGTCTTCTCGATTGGATTCATTCATCACTGGATCTCTCATCTTCCACAGATTTTTCAATCTCCTGGTTTATCAGCTCAGCTCACCTGGCAAGAGCTTTTTCGATCATTTCACCGACCTCTATCACGGTTGCATCCCAGCTGGCCGGGTTGTAGTTCCAGATATCCAGGTTGCCGATCGAGCTGTCGCCGAACGGCTCATGGATAATCTTATCGACCATGGCATCGGCGCGATCCGTGTTGTCGTCAAGCTCGCTCAGCAGGCGGAAATATTCGTACTCTTCCACACCGTCGCGCATTGCCTTGAGCCGCAGGCTCGGGCAGGGCATGTTCACCCGTGGCACGATCCCCGGACTGTAGATCGCCAGCGCATTGCCGTTATAGCGGCGGTAGCTCAAAGGCCCGGTGCCGTGGTCACGGAAATAGTCTTTCCATGTTTCAGAGTTGTACCAGGCTGTGCGCCAGGAGCTGCCGATCCCCCAACTGCACCAGGTGAGAGTGCGGTATTTCCAGCAGCTCCAGCTTATCGCCCGCTCGTTGACCAGAGGTAGGTCCATGAAAGTGGAACTTCCGCACCAGCCGTTTTCGGCTCTTTCGTAAAGCATCGGGCCGTAGAGCCAGTCCTGGACCCCGAGCTTACGGTAAGCCTCGATTGTCGGCATGTTGTAGCCTATCGTGTGGCAGCACCAGTAATCGATAGCGTCGTGGATCACTTTCATCGCCTCTTCGCTGTAGCTGCCGTCAACCCGGTAATTGCTTTCCTGGAAATGCTTGTCGAAGATCTTGCCCCAGAAATCCATCCGGTCCCAGGCCTCGGGGAAATATGACTCGTCCAGCCCGTCCAGGTAAACGATAAGTCTGGTCTTGTCCGGGTCGGCCATCGCAAGGATATGTTCGCGCACCTGGCGGATCGCCTCCACGTAAGTGGCCACGTTCTCAGGTTTTCGCTCCACATCCGGTGTTCCGATATCAGGCCAGCCCCTGGTGTCGTGCTTGCCGTACACGTCGAAGGGAAGCACGTACTGCTCTATCGGTTCAGCGTATCCCGGTCCCCGGTAGCCATACTTTTCGGTGAAAGCCTCGCCGGTAAAATATTTTTTCAGCCGTTTATCATGTCCAGCCCAGTCGATAGTTACCTCTCCGTCACCGGATACCGAAATGGACGGAGTATAGGTGGGATCGGCCGGCACCACGCGGTGTTTCTTGAACAACTGGTAAACTGCCAGTTCGAGCCGCTCGTCCATTCCCCGCAGGAAGCCCTCGTGCTGAAGGTTGCCGGCGAGCCTGTTCTCTTTGGGAATCGCAAAGTTCCAGACTTTGAGTTTTACCGGCAGCACCTTTCTCCGCCCGCTGATTCTTACGATTATCTCGCTGGAATATTCACCCGCCGGGGCGGCTTGCTCCTGGAAAGGCACATACTGGTCGATCCAGATCAGAAGGAAACGCTGGTTGTCGATCCGGTTCCTGAAATCAGGCAGTTCCAGAGGGTAGCTCAGCCGGTTCATCCGGGACACGTCCTGCTGGATCAGCTCCAGCGGAATCAGCGCATCCGGGTACCAGCCCGGGCCGAGACTGCCTCTTTCATAGCCAGTGGAGTGTTTTTTTACCTCTATCGCCCATTCGAGGAACAGCTCGGGGTTGAAATCGAGGGTCTTGCCGCCCATTTTAAAGGGTTTCATCTCCACGATTATATCGTAGAGGGTTGTATCGGAGAGATTTTCCACCGCCAGTTGGAAGGAGACATACTCGCCGCGGGCTGCATGAAGGCTCACCTGGCTGCCGTCATATACCCAGTTTTTTTCCAGGATCTCGCCCAGGGGCTCCATCCGGTAGATTCCGGCCCCGTCATCGATGATTCTGCCGCTCGACGGGTCGAGTCGCACCGAGGAGGGCAGGACGGAAATCGACCATTTCGAGCTGCTTTCTTCAGCGCACACGACCGAGACAACAACCACCGGCAAACAGATGCCCGCGGCGAAACAAAAAATGAGGGCTATTTTCCTGAGCATCTTAATCTCCGCAAGTTAAATGCGATCAATCCAAAGTGATGAAATGGGTGAGTAAAAAACTAAGATAGGCCTTAAGTTATTACAAGAATATTGCAGACTAAAGCAAATATATTGACAGCCTGGCTTAAACTTGCAAATTTTCGATGATATCTCGTTGGCAGAATACCACCTTGAAAAAAATAAATTTGCCGGAGGTTAAGTTGGAAACAAATAAAAGGTTTTACTCATGGATGAGTTATTTTATCGCTTTTATCCTGTTCCAGGTTTCTGTCCTGTTTGCGCTGACCTCCCCGGAGGATTTCCTGGGTCACCGGGTGGGAGCCGACCGCAAGCTCGCCCGGTACGATAAGGTTATCACTTATCTGGAAAAATTGAGCAGGGAATCAGACCGGGTGCATTACGCAACTGTGGGTAAAAGTACGCTCGGAAAGCAGCTGGCGCTTGTGGTTGTTTCCACTGAAGAAAATATGAGGAATATCAATAAATATCTCGCAATCAGCCACACGCTGACAGACCCCCGTAAAATCAGCAAGTCTGAGGCGATGTCCCTGGCCAAGCAGGCCAAGGTATTCCTCCTGTTGCTCTGTAACCAGCACAGCACTGAAATCGCCTCCTCGAATATGGTGATGGAACTGGCCTACGACCTTGCAAGAAGCTCTGACCCGGAGGTGGAACAGGCCCTCCAGGATGTTTTCGTGATGATCGTGCCTTCGGCGAACCCGGACGGCCAGACGATGATTGTCGACTATTACAACAAGTATCTCGGCACGGATTACGAGGGGGGAAGCCTGCCCTGGCTTTACCACCACTATGCAGGCCACGACGTCAACCGCGACTGGTTTTTCCTCAACCTGTCCGAGACTGACGCGCTTGTGGATGTGATGTACGGCAAATGGTTTCCCCATGTGCTGGTGGATGTGCACCAGATGGGAATGACCGGTGTGCGGATGTTTGTTCCTCCTTTTTTCGATCCGCCTAACCCGAACAACCATTATCTGATCTGGAACCAGATCGAACTTCTCGGCACCTACATGAAATACCGGCTTGCCGAGGCAGGCAAAAAGGGCGTGATCAACAATGCCTATTACTCCGGCTGGTACCAGGGGAGTGTCCGCCCGAACGCCACCCAGCACCACATTACCGCCCTGCTCACCGAGAGCGCCAGCGTGCGGATCGCCAGCCCCATATTTGTCGATCCGGCGGAACTGCAGGGTACTCAGAAGGGGCTGCCCGAGTATGGGGTGAAAATGAATTTCACCGATCCCTGGCCCGGAGGCTGGTGGCGCTTGAGAGATATTGTCGAGTACCAGCTTGTCGCTTTCAAGGCCATGGTCGAGGCATGCTCAGCCAACCGCCTTCAGCTCCTGCGGAATTTCTACCGGATGGCCGCAGAAACCATGGAACTGCCCTCGCAGGGAGCGCCGTACGCCTACCTCGTGCACCCGAATCAACGCGACCCGGGCAGCACCGCGCGGATGCTCAAGATATTCGAGCGAACGGCTTGCGAAATCCACTGGGCCAAACGTTCCTTTATTGCGGATAGCCGGATCTGGCCTGAAGGCACGGTCGTGCTGAAAGTCGGTCAGCCTTACGGAAGGTTTGTCAAGGATCTGCTGGAGAGGAAGCTTTACCCGGATTTGCGCAAATACCCCGGGGGCCCCCCGATGCCGCCGTATGACAATGCCGCCTGGACGATTTCCCTGATGATGGGCGTGGACGTGACCGAAGTCTCCGAGCCGTTTGACGCCGAGCTCGAACTGCTGCGTAAGGCCCCATTGCCGCAAGTCTACGCTAATGGCTCGCCCGCCTTGCTCGATTGCCGGGACAACAATTCTTACTGCGCGGTGAACATGCTTCTGCCCAGAATGGCCAGGGTGTACCGCTCTGACAGGGCTGTCGAGGCAGAGGGAGAAAGCTTTCCTCCAGGCTGCTTCCTGGTCGAGGCAAAGACGACTTTACTGAAGAGAGTAGCAAAGTCCGCCGGGGTGTCTTTTAGAAAAATCCGTGTAATGCCCGACGAAGGGAAAACGCTTCTCAGGCCCGGTAAGATCGGTCTCTACCGTGGATGGGTCGCCAGTATGGACGAGGGCTGGACACGCCTGGTGCTCGACCTGTTCGATTTCAACCATGAACGCCTGGACAATGAAAGAGTGAGAAAGGGTAAGCTTCTTGAGGACTACTCGGTGATTATACTGCCCAGCCTGGGCCTGGATGCGATTGTCAAAGGGCATGAGGGAATCGGCTGGCCGCCGGAATACCGCGGCGGAATAGGGAAAGAAGGAGTCGATAACCTTAAAGAGTTCGTTAAGCTGGGTGGTACGCTTATCGCCTTGAGACAAGCTTGTCGCCTGGTAATCGATGAGTTCGAAATCCCTGTTTACGAGGAACGGCTGGGCAAAGATTTCTACTGCCCGGGCTCTCTGATCAGGCTCGAGGTGGACAGTAATCACCCTGTGGGTTACGGCATGCCCGAAAAAACTGCCGGGTTCTATTCCGATGGTGCGATCCTCGGAACCAAACTTCCTCTGGCAGGAGGCCCTGACCGCCGGGTAGTAGCCCGGTACGGCAGCGAGGATATTCTGCTGTCTGGCTGGATTCGCGGCGAGAAAAATATATACGGCAAGCCGGCGGTGGTGGATGTAAGCATGGGAAAGGGCAATATCGTGCTCTGCGGCCTTGGTGTGCAGAACAGGGCCCAGACCTGGGGCACGTTCAAGCTGCTGTTTAACGCGATTTTCAAAGGCTATAAGTGATAATATCAGCAATAGCGGCCCTTTGGCGCTGTTTTTATCAGTTTCTCTTGATTTATCCCACTTCTGCCTAATAATAAAGTAGAAGGATCGCAACTCTTTTGTGACTTATCTCTTAAAAGGGTTTTGAGTCAATGACCAGCGATTTCCGGACGCATATTCCAGTTGGTCTCTTTAAAGGCTTGCTCACCCATCGGCTGATTACGGTGGGTGTTTTCTTTGCCGCTCTGAGCTTGATTTCGCTCCCTGGCTGTGCAAGAAAGGAAGCCATTAAGCCGGTTTCGGGAGTTAGCGGGCTGACTATCGAACGCCGGATACTGCTCGGAGAGGGGGTATCTTTCGGCGCCGCAGGGTCCTACGAGACCCTGACAGGCAAGGTCCACTATGTGCTCGACCCTGAGGGTGAGCATAACAGGAGGGTCACTGATGCCCGGTTCGCTGCGGATGCAGACAGCCTGGTGCGTTACAGCGCGGATATTATTATCGTCAAGCCTACAGACACCGCGCGAGGCAACGGTGCTCTTCTCTACCATGTGGTCAACCGGGGCAACTATGACCGCCGGGTCCTGGAAGCCGGGCCATGGACCGAAGTAGCCACCTCAGTATGCGGCAGCACAGAGCGTATGGGCAGGTTGATGAAACAGGGATTCACCATTGTTTTCTCCGGGTGGCAGGATGATATACTCGCCGAAAATGACCGGTTGAGGCTTTATGCGCCTGAGGCCTTAAAGAACGGCAGCCCCATGCCGGGACCCGTTCTGGCAGAAATACAGACCGATAGCGTCGAAAAGATCGCTTATCTTGGAGACTCAGGCCACAGAGCTTATCCGGTAGATCCTGTGCATGCGCAGAAAGCCGAAATGCGCGTGCACCAAACCCATGCCGACCCCGGCACACTGATCGAGCGCGGAAGTTGGAGCTTTGCGCGTCTGGATGAAAACAGCCGGGTGCGGCCGAACAGTGAGCATGTCTATTATCCTCAAGGGTTTGAGCCGTTCAGATTCTATACCGTGCGCTACCGCACCCACCGTTCACCGTTGATGAGTCTCTGTTTCCCGGCAGTGCGGGACCTGGTTACATTTCTCACCAGCGCGGACACCCTGAATCCCCTGCTGGATGCCAACAGCGAGTGCCCGATCCGCTGGCGGCTGGCCTATGGTTCGAGCCAGTGCGGCCGTTTCCTGCGCAATTTCCTCTACCATGGGTTCAACCGCGGGCTTGACGGCCGCAGGGTTTTCGACGGGATGCTGCCCAATGTGCCGGGCTGCCGGATGGGCTTTTTCAACTACCGCCACGCCCAGCCCTCCCGCGCCTGGGGGTTTTACCCCAATTTCGATTTCCCCTTCACCGACTTTCCCACTACCGACCCGGTAACCGGTAAGGCCGGCGGAATCCTCCAAGCAGTGCCCGACTCGTTCCAGCCAAAGATAGCCTATATCCATCACTCGGGTGAATATTGGTCAAGCGGCGCGGCCCTGACCCACACGGATGTACAGGGAATCGAAGATATAGAGATCCCTCCCAACGTAAGAATTTACACGATCAGCGGTACAGCCCACGGCTCGGCGGAGCTGGCTGGTGGCCGTCCCGAGTCAGCGCCCGGGTATTATCTGCCGTACAACCCCAACGCGGCTCATTTTATCGAGATGCCCCTGCTGGAGGCTCTCTCGCGCTGGGTGATGTTCAACCAGCCGCCTCCGCCGAGCAGCTACCCGCGTATCGACCGGGATGAGCTCGTAGCAGTGGAGATGTTCAGTTTCCCCACAGTTCCGGATGTAAAGGCGCCGGTGCTTGTCGAGCTGCACCCCCGTTTCGACTGGGGAGAGCGTTTCGGGCAGGGAATACTGGACAATGCCCTGCCTGGAATCGGCCCGCTGTATCCGAATCTAGTGCCTGTAGTCGGCCCGGACGGCAACGAGGTGGCGGGTATCCGCTCCCCCCATGTTGCAGTACCGGTGGCAAGCTATACTGGATGGAATTACCCGAAAGGCTTCGATGGCGTCGAGAACACAGTTGCTTCCCGGCTTAGCGGTGCCTGGCTGCCGTTTTGCAAGGACCGCCGGGAGAAAATAAGCCGCGGAGACAGCCGCAAAAGCCTCGAAGAGCTTTATAAGGGGAGCGGAGACTACCTGGACAGGCTTCGCCGCTATGCGGAAAAACTGGTCGATCAGGGCCTGATGCTCGCAGAGGACATCGACCTGATTCTCGAACAGGGTGGAGCAATGTACGATTTCGTTTCCAGCCAGGGAGCCTGGAAAAAGGACTCCGGCTTTAACGAGAAAGCTGACTGAGTGATTAGTGAAAATAACAATAAGTTGCCCGGCAGGCTCGGCGACAGCGCCAGCCTTCACGTGCTGCATGTTTTCGAGCAGAGGATTCACCCGGCATTTTATATCATAGACAAGACCACTTC
>JAUVUV010000309.1 GCA_030604975.1 Candidatus Glassiibacteriota bacterium
AAATTATCTGCCTGGGACAGGGATTCAGAAAGCGGGAGAGCGAAATAAGAGCCTGCGCCGGAAAGTATCTTCAGCCAGTGCCGAAAGAGCTGGATCATCCGAACGCCTCATTGCTGGGCAATCTAGTCCTGGCCTCTGCCGGACAGTACAGGGTCGAGGATATCCTGGCTTTCGAACCCCACTATATCCGCGTGGGCCAGGCCGAACTCAGACTCGGATTATGAACGCCGAACTGAACAACCATCCAGAAAAGCTGAAAGTTAAGCTTGTTCCTCTGGCCGAGAAACATCTGGAGGCGGTTATGGAAATCGAGAGGGACTTATTCAACCAGCCCTGGCAAGTCGAGGATTTTAGGGGGCTGATCGCTAAACCTGAGGCACTCAGCCTGACTGCTCTGGCAGAAAACAAGGTGATCGGCTACAGTTGCTGCTGGATAGTGATAGAGACTGCAGAGCTGGGCAATATTGCCGTGGCACGGGAATACCAGGGACGCTCTGTGGCCAGAACACTGCTGGAGGCCACAATCAAGGGCTGCCGCAAGCGAAAGGTGACCGTTCTTTTTCTTGAGGTGCGCAGTTCAAACCGGCGGGCTATCGAGCTTTACAAACGCTATAGGTTCGCGGAAATCGGTATTTGGCGTGGATATTACTCCCACCCGGTGGAGGATGCCTTGATCATGAAGCTCGAACTTTAGCCTGTTTGCGTTTCACAGCCGGAGGTCGTTATTCTTGACTTATGCTTTCTCTGGAAACTAAATTATGTTTCACCCTGCGCCAGCATCAAATCGACGGTTCTGCGGATAACCTTCAAGCTTGGCCGGAAATTAAATCGGAGGTAGCACTTGGCCTGGTTCAGAAAAGAAAAGCGTGGCCTTAAAATCCAGCCGAAAAAAACGATCCCCGATGATTTGTGGATCAAGTGCGATACATGCGGCGAAATCCTTTACAAAAAGGAACTGGAAAAAAATCTCATGGTCTGTCCACGCTGCGGGCACCACTACGGGATATCTCCGGAAGAATATATCAATATCCTCTTTGACAAGGGCACTTTCTCTGAAAACGACCGGGAGATTAAAAGCCTCGACCCGCTTAAATTTGTCGACCGGATGAAATATGCCGACCGGCTGGATAAAGCGGTCAAGACCACCGGCAAAAACGAAGCTGTAGTGGTCGGGGAGGGTTTAATCGACGGGATTCGTGTCCAGTTCGGTGCGATGGATTTCTCTTTTATCGGCGGAAGCATGGGATCGGTTGTGGGAGAGAAAATTGCCAGGGCCACGCGCCGTGCGATAGACCGCCGCCAGGGGTTGATTATCGTGTCGCGCAGCGGTGGAGCACGGATGATGGAGGGGATTTTCTCGCTGATGCAGATGGCCAAAACCAGTGCCTGCTTGGGAAGAATGCATGAGGAGGGTTTGCCCTATATTTCGATCCTTGTGCATCCGACCACTGGCGGAGTTACTGCCAGCTACTCGATGCTCGGCGATATTAATATCGCCGAGCCCGGTGCGCTGATCGGTTTTGCCGGCCCGCGGGTTATCAAGCAGACCATTCGTCAGGATCTACCGGAGGGTTTCCAGCGCGCCGAGTTTCTACTCGAACACGGTATGCTCGACATGATAGTGCTGCGCAGCAAGATGCGCGAGCATGTCATACAGCTTCTGCACTTCATGCTTGACTGAAACCTTCACACTCATATACCGGCTACACAACCTCCGCTATCACGGAGCGAATTTGCTGATCGGGCTGACATCCCGCAACGCGGCGGGCAAGGATAAGGTGGCCTGCTATCTTGTCGAACATCACGAGTTCGGCTATTTCAGCCTCTCGGATATCCTGCGCGAGGAACTGAAAAAGAAAGGCTTGCCGATTACCCGGGAGAATCTTATTGCCGAGGGCAACGCCCAGCGGCAGGCCAAAGGTGCCGGTGTGCTTGCTGAAAGGGCACTTGCCGAGCTTGAAGGTGTCAAGGCGGGCGTGGTGGTGAGTATCCGCAATCCTGGAGAGGTCAGCACCCTGCGCAAGCGGGACGACTTTATCCTGGTCGCGGTCGATGCTCCGGTCCAGTTGCGCTACGAAAGGGCCAAAGCCCGCAGCCGCAGCGACGATGCGAAAACTCTCGAGGAATTTATCCGGGATGAGCAGGCCGAGCTGGCCGGGAACGAAAACGAACAGCAGCTGGAACGGGTTTTCAGGATGTGCGACTGGGTGATTGTCAATGACGGCACCCTCGAGGAGTTACACGCCAAAGTGGAGGAACTTCTGTGAGCCGGCCGAGCTGGGACGATTACTTTCTCAAGATGACCATGCTGGTTGCTGAACGCTCCACCTGCCTTCGCCACCATGTAGGAGCGGTACTGGTGCGGGACAGACGGGTGCTGGCAACAGGCTATAACGGTGCCGCCAGAGGCCAGAAAGATTGCCTTGAGCTGGGCTGCCTGCGCGACGAACAGGGAATCGAATCCGGTACGCGGCATGAGGTCTGTCGGGCGATCCACGCCGAGCAGAATGCGATCATCCAGGCCAGCCTTCACGGCGTCTCCACTGCCGGGGCCACAATGTACTGCACCCACTCGCCGTGTCTGATCTGCGCGAAGATAATTGTCAACGCCGGAATCGAACGCGTTGTTTCATTCAATGAATATTCGGACAAGAACACCTCCGATCTTTTCCGGGAGGCGGGAATCAGAATCGATGTATGTCCGATGCCGGATCCGGTGATCACGTTTAAAGCCTGACAGCCGGATTAAACGCTGAGTAGTTGCTGCCCGACCCGTGAAGCTCGCGGGCTGGGCATTTTTGTATTGAACAGACAAACAGTTCAGATGCATGGACAGAAACCAAATTATCTCCTGACGGATCAAACCGAAACAGAGCCTTTCTCCGGCTCTCTCTCCCGACGGCTCCTCCGGATCAGCCTGCCCCTGGTTTTCAACCAGGGATCGGTAATCCTGATGCTTTTTTTCGACAGGATGTTTCTTTCCTGGTACGGTACGAATGAAATCTCCGCTGTCTGGCCGGCGACTTTTCTTTACATTGCCTGCATGACCATGTTCTATGGAGTCTCAAGCTTCATCAATATTTTCGTGGCCCAGTACCATGGCGCAGGGAACAAGAAAATGTGCTCTGCCGTGATCTGGCAGGGGATCTACCTCACCTCAGGCAGCTACCTTGCACTTCTGTGCCTGATTCCTTTCGGCAGGGAGGCGTTCAATCTTTTCGGCCACCGTGCGGAAATCGCCTCTCTGGAGCGGACGTATTACACGGTACTGATGGCGGCCTCGGTGATGCCGCTGCTGAACAATGTTTTTGCATCGTTTTTTACCGGCCGTGGGCTGACACATATCACCATGAGTGCCAATGTGGTCGGCAACGCGGTGAATATCTTCCTGGATTGGGTGCTGATCTTCGGCCATTTCGGCTTCCCGCGCCTGGGTATCCTGGGAGCGGCGATTGCCACGGCAATTGCCTCCACTGTACCGCCGGCGATCATGTTCGTGCTATTCCTTCGCAAATCCTACCAGGCCGAGTACGAAACCCGTACACAGAGAGGCTTTCGGCCGAAACTGATGAAAAAAATTATCGCTTTCGGGGTGCCCTCCGGCAGCCACGACCTGACTTATTACATTGCCGTGGCCCTTTTTTTCATGTTCATGGGGCGCACACTGCCGGAGTCGCTGGCCGCCAACAATATCGCCTGGTCGGTCAACGAGCTGCTCACCATGTACATCCACGGACTGTCACTGGCCACCCTCACCATGATGGCCCAGGCTGTGGGTGCCGGCAAACCGGAAGAGGGAGTGAAAGTACCGTACCTGGTGCTGAAAATCCTCCTTTTCATGGCGGCTCTGATCGCTCTGGTCTACCTGCTGTTTCCGGAAACAATCTACTCGATTTTCCGCCCGAGAGTGGAGGGAGCTGAAAATATTCCTTTCGATTTAATAACAGCCAAAGGGAA
>JAUVUV010000393.1 GCA_030604975.1 Candidatus Glassiibacteriota bacterium
GTGCCAGGCGCGCTTCTAAAGGGTACTTCACCTCTTCCAGGTAATAAGAGGCGGCCGAAAAAAGGTCTTCAGCTTTCGCATCCGCTCCGGTTCTCCCGGTAGTGTTGCCAGAGCCGCCGGTAACCTTTACTTGGCCTTGTTTCTCAAGCTCATCCACCACCCGTAATAATTCAGAGATGAGGGCTGTCTCCTGCCCAAAGTGAGTTTCATAAGCCGAACCTAAGGAGGCTGGATCATCCCGCCTCTCTGCCAGGTAAACACTTAACATTTCTATTCCCGTGGGGGAAAGACCCAGGCGCGCGCCAAGCGTGTCAAGACTACCTTTGGATGCAGTTGTCGCCTCAAGCCTTGCTGTGGTATAGTCTATTTCGAACTCTTTTTTATGGGGAAAAGTGACCAGTACCCAGAGAATGATCGAAGCCCCGAAAATTACAGTGCCGGCCTTTCTTAAAAAAAGCCAGGCGGGCTGCCACATATGGAAAAACAAGCTCTTGGCGGTTGGAATGCGGTATGGAGGAAGCTCCATCACAAAAGGATTCGATAATTCTTTAAAGATCGTTTTGCCCAACAGGTGGGCGGTAATCATAGCCAGCAGGATTCCGATCAGATAAATCGTCCAGAGCATCGGAACCTGCAAGTTTTTGGCAAAAAAAGCGGCGATAATCATAATATAAATCGGATGGCGTCCCCCACAACTTATAAGCGGAATAATAAGCATGGTTACCAGGCGGTCGCGGCGGTTTTCCAGAGTTCTGGTGGCAATGATCGCCGGCACCGAGCAGCCGAATCCAACGAGAAGAGGTATAAAGCTTTTGCCGTGAAGTCCGATCTTGTGCATCAGCCTGTCCATGACAAAGGCGGCCCGGGCCGTGTAGCCGGTATCCTCAAGCAGAGCGATGCAAAAAAACAGGAGCAGAATATTGGGTAGAAAAACCACAACTCCCCCCACTCCACCGATAATCCCCTCGACCAGGAGCGATTTGAGCGGGCTGACTGCCCCAGTCGACCAAAAAGATGAAACGAAAAGGGCCAGCCTGCCGAAGAGGTACTCGATTACCCGTTGCGGCCCCTCACCCAGATTAAAAGTCAGATAAAAAATTGCATACATCGCTAAAAGTAGAATCGGTATCCCGAGAGCGCCACTCATAACTACATCGTCGATTTTGTCTGACATCTTGTGTCTGGTTTCAACCGTGGTTCTCACCGCCTCCTGGCAAGCTCCGGAGATAAATCCGTAGCGTCGCTCAGCCATTATGATTTCAGGCCGGTCCCCCAGAAGATTCTCAAGGTGGCGCGAGGATTCCTCTGCAGCCGAGAGGATTTTTTCATCCCTGATCGTTGCGATAATATCCTGGTCATTCTCCAGCAGTTTTACCGCCAGCCAGCGGGAATTGTATCTGTCTGTGAAATTGCCCTCCCGCTGGATCAATTGCCTGAGGCTTTCAAGCTCATCCTCGATATCCCGGCCATAGTTCACAGTGATACGTTCTTGTTCTCTTGATTTAGAGGCCAATTCCATCGCTTGAGAGAGAAGCGCCCTCATTCCCTTACGCTTATGGCCTACGGTTGGAACTATAGGTGTCCCGATAAGCTTTGAAAGTTTGCTGAGATCAATCTCAATGCCCCGGGTTTTGGCCTCATCGCTCATGTTCAGGGCCAGCACCAGGGGAACATCCAGTTCCATGAGCTGGGTAGCCAGATATAAGCTGCGTTCCAGATTGTTGGCATTCAATACATCCACTACCACATCAGGCTTTTCCTCAATGATGTATTTCCGGACAACCAGTTCCTCTGGAGAATAGGCGGTAAGACTATAGGTTCCCGGCAAATCGACAACCTTTACTCGTACGCTGTCAACAATGAACTCCCCCTCCTCTTTCTTAACCGTAACCCCGGGATAGTTGCCCACAGGCCGGCGGAAACCGGTGAAATTGTTGAATATCGTGGTTCTACCGGAGTTCGGATTGCCGACCAGAGCAATCTTGATTACTCCCGGCTTTTTTTCAGTATGTGCCAATTGCAAAACCTACCAGCTTTTTTGAAAGAACCCTCAGGGCTCGATCCAGGTGACTAATATCTTTTGTGCCATGCCGCGGCCCAGAACCAGCCGGCTGCCCTTGACTGAAATAATTACCGGCCCACGCCCACTGTTTTTAACCACTTCGATCGTGGTTCCCTGCAGAAATCCCATGGACATCAGTCGGGACTGCAGGAAAGCGCCTCCCGTAATGGACACGAAACGGACATTCTTTCCCGGTTTGATGAGGCTTAAAAGTTTTACTTCTTCTGAACTCAATTCAGCCATCCTCTCGCACCAACTGTAAATTAAATGTTTATTAATCGTTGGAATCTTGCTTATCGGTCCACTGCGACTTGAAATTTTCAATCAGCTTTCTTCTTTCATCATCTATGTCTTGCGTAAAATACTCCACAAATCTGATTAGCCGCTCGAAAATCCTTCTCGAAACGGAGTGCTCCATCCCGCAGGCGGCTTTTTCGGCCACTTCCTCTTCAACATCGAGAACATCCACAAAGAAATTGCGGAGCACCTGGTGCCTGCTTACTACCTCACGGGCCAGGGATCTGCCCTTCTCTGTTAGTGTGATCACATCGTAAGGAGCGTAGTTGATAAGTTTGCGCTTGGCCAGAGCCTGGAGCGCACTCGTTACTGATGATCCTTTGACATCCAAGCGAGCGCCGATATCCTTGGCTCTGGCTGCATGTTTCCGTTTCTCGATGTGGTAAATCGCTTCTAAGTAGTCCTCAAGGCTTTCACTCAATCTTTTACGGTTTGGGTCCATTTCACCAGGTAATCGTTTAAATGAAAGATTATAGAGATTCAGGTAATAAAAAAGATTAGGCTTCTCTAAAAATATAAGCCTTTTCTAACTTTTGATCAAGACTTTTTTTAAAACCTGTAAAAATATTATCAATTTTAATCGTGGAGAATTCCTCGGAGCTCTGCTCCGGGATTTCCAAATTTAGTTTTTTATGTAGTTAGAAATTCCGGCGGCACGAAGTGCCATAAAATTGGCGAAATACCACGCAGCTCTGCTGTGGGATCGTCAATTTTAAGGAATTTCTTTATTAAGCCCAAAGTACAACTTGATTTAATTGGAAGGAATAACGACCATTTTTGCAGACAACACACAACATGAGCGGTCTATTAAGCATGAAGTTACTTACTTGGAATCCAGCAAC
>JAUVUV010000379.1 GCA_030604975.1 Candidatus Glassiibacteriota bacterium
AGGTCTGGACCTATTCAGAAACCTCTACGAAAGAGGAAACCCAGGAGGGGAAAGAGAAAGCTGAGAAGGTACGTTACCGGTACGATTTCCGTCTGCGAAGATACATACCGAAAGGCAGGGTCAAAAAGAGCGGCAGAGATGCCGAAAGCCTTCTTCAGCGTAAGAAAATCGTCGATGTGTTCACTGTGAAAGCCCTTTCTGGCCCTCCAGATTGCAAGAAACTCGAACAGCGGCTGGATAAGCTCGTTCAACTCTTGCTTAAAGAAAAGAGTGAGGAGGCGAGGAAAAAGGTCGGTCGCCGGGTTATCGAATACCTCTCCCGCACTGAATGGCAGACTGCCGGACAGTTGCTGCCCGTTCGGGTAAATGTCAACAACGAACTATCAGACAGGTACACCGTGATGGATATCGAGGCAGAGGATGCGCCGGCTTTTCTTTACCTGTTTACCAATGCCCTTGCCAGGCGTGGGGTGGATATCCACAACATCCATATCGGTACTCAAAAGGGAATGGTCCGGGACCGGTTTTACATCACGGACAGCCAGGGAACCAAGATCAGCGGTTCCAGGCGTATCGACGAGCTGAAATTCATCGTGGTACTTGTCAAACAGTTCTCACATCTGCTTGTGCGCAGCCCGGACCCGATCATGGCGCTTGCTAATTTCGAGAGACTGGTGGAGCAGATCTATGCAGACCGGGAAACGGGAGCAGAGAAGGGCTGGAAAATGCTCGATCTCACCGAGCAGCCGGTAATGGAAGCGCTGGCCAGGCTTTTCGGCATGAGCAACTTCCTCTGGGAGGACTTCTTGCGTCTTCAGTACGAAAATCTTTTTCCGGTGTTTGCAGACCTGGAGGCCCTGGAGAACTACAAGGACAAGGCGGAAATGTGGTCTGAATGCGAGATGGAACTCCTCGGGGCAACATCATTCGAGGATGCAGCCGATAGGCTGAACCGGTTCAAGGATCGCGAGATGTTCCGGATCGACATGCGGCATATCCTGGACAAGATTCGAAGTTTTACCGAGTTCAGCCGCGAACTGACAGACCTGGTGGATGTGGTGATTGAGGAGGCTTGCCGTATCGGCGACAGCCATTTGTGCGGGCGCTATGGAAATCCGCTTCTGGAGGATGGCAAGCCGTGCAAATTCGTGGTTTTCGCTCTCGGCAAGGTCGGCGGCAGGGAACTCGGCTACGCCTCGGATATCGAGCTTCTGTTCCTGCATTCAGGCAGCGGATCCACTGATGGAAAGGATATGGTCAGTACCAGTGTCTATTTCGAGAAGCTGGTGCAGATGATTATTAAAATTATACGCGCCAAGAGGCAGGGTATTTTCGAGATAGACCTCCGTTTCCGTCCTTTCGGCAATCAGGGGCCGCTGTCGAATACACTGAAGCAGATGGAGGAGTATTACAGCGAGGGGGGCCAGGCATGGGATTTCGAGCGCCAGTGTCTGGTGCGGCTGCGGGTTGTCGCCGGCGATCCCGAGTTGGGCAGCCGGATGATCAGCCTGCGGGACAGTTTTGTTTACAGCGGTAAAAAGCTCGATTTTGACGAGCTTCA
Organism: Candidatus Glassiibacteriota bacterium; assembly: GCA_030604975.1. GTDB lineage: Bacteria > Gemmatimonadota > Glassbacteria > GWA2-58-10 > GWA2-58-10 > JAUVUV01. The sequence goes on from JAUVUV010000379.1 coordinate 1,562, forward strand.
CAGGCTTCGTCAAAGGCAGCAGAAAGAATTTGTCAAGCCGGGCACCTGGAACGCCAAGTTCAGTGAGGGAGGCCTGGTCGAGATCGAGTATCATGTCCAGCACCTTCAGATCCTCCATGGCGTAGATGCCCCCAGCATGCGCTGTACAGGAACGCGCGATGCCCTGAGAGCCCTGGGAAAGGGCGGATACATCCCCCAGGAGGAAATGAAAAGCTTGCTTGACGCCCACGACTTTTACCGGAGCCTGATCAACAGTCTTCGAATCCTGCGCGGAAATGCAAGGGATCTCGTAGTGCCGGAACGAGGCAGCGAGGAGTTCCTTTTCCTGGCCAGACGGATGGGATATTCAAGGGGTAGCGAAAGCCGTCTGGCCGAGAACCTGGCACACCACCGTACTGTGGTGGTGCGGCTGGTTGACTGGCAGAGCAAGATAAAGCAATCGGCGAATAATTGATCAAATTTGTACGAGGTGCACCATTGGCAGACAAGAACTGTTTCGATGAAGAGGGTTTTCGAGTGGATGAAGTACTGGGGGGCAGGAAGCTGGCGTATTCCACCACGAACTTTATCAAATATCCTCTGGCCGAGGCTTTAGAGCGGATTGCCGCAGGGGGGTTTTGCAATGTCGAAATCTGGGGCAATATCAAGCACCTTGATCCGCGCAATGAAGCGGAGAATGCTGGTGAGCTGGAAATTCTCTGCCGCAGGCTGGGCCTTCGGGTGACCTCGATCCACGCTCCATTCACCCTGGATTACACCGGGGAAGCCGAGGAGCTGATGCGCGCCTGGGAGGAACTTGTCTGCAAATCCATGGATCAGGCTCAAATACTCGGCGCCTGGCAGCTGGTTGTCCATCCGGTGACCACAGGTATCGACGACTCCCTTCAGGCTTACAGGGAGATAGTCGGGCGCACGGAGAACGCGCTCGTGAGACTGGCGGATATTGCAAAGGAAAGGGGGATCAGGCTTGCTATTGAAAATATGCCGGCCTACCGCAAACGCCGCTACGGAAGGGATATCGGGGAGCTGTACAGGTTTGTCAGCACATCCGGGCGGGATAACCTGGGAATCTGTCTGGATACCGGGCATGTGGTATTCAACAAGGACGACGCTGTGCAGGAGTTAGAGCAGTATGCCGACCGGATATTCTCGGTTCACATGAATGACAATATCTGGGGTATGCACATGGACCTGCACCTGGTTCCGGGAAACGGCTCGGTTGACTGGGACCGCTTTCGCCAGGTGCTGGCAGGGGAGAGATTCGAAGGCATGATTGTACTGGAACTGGACAGCCGGGGAAGGCCGAGCAACATTTTCAGCGAGGCAAGGGAATTTGTCCGCAAATATTTTCTGAATCCCCCCGAAAAAAAACAAAGCCCGGATACGGTTACCCGGGGGAGCGCAAAATGAGCGAAAACAGCAAAGAATATGTAATGCAGACCGCCCGCGAGCACGGTGTGAAATTTATCCGCCTCTGGTTTACCGACATGCTCGGTTTCCTGAAAAGTTTCGCGATCACGGTCGAAGAGTTGGAGGATGCGCTGGAGGTTGGAAAGAGTTTCGACGGCTCCTCGATCGAGGGTTTCTCCAGGGTGGATGAAAGCGATATGGTAGCCATGCCGGACCCCGAGACTTTCAGTATCCTGCCCTGGCGTTCGGCAAAAGAGGGAGAGGCGGCAGCCCGCATTTTCTGCGACATCTACTGGCCGGACGGCAGGCCATACGACTCGGACCCCCGCCAGGTTCTGAAAC
>JAUVUV010000442.1 GCA_030604975.1 Candidatus Glassiibacteriota bacterium
GAAATCGATCTCTACATATATGGCTTTTAGAACATAATCCAACAATTTAAATAACATCATGTGTTTGTCAAAATATTTTACGATGGAAGAGTCTTTTTAACCCGAATTATTCATAAATTAGTAAGATGTTATGTTTCTCCGGGGCCTGGGGGGCGGCGGGCGCATGAAATGCGCGCCGTTGCGCAAAAGCACAACGGTCTGTGCGACTTGGGTCGCACAGCCGCCGCCCCCTCCCTCGGTGGCTGATAAAAATGTGAAAATAAGTGATTAGCCCTGTCAAGGTCTGAGTTTCATGAATTATCCTGGTTAAAGACTTGCAGCCGGATAGGGAACACCCCTAAATTGCAGCAAATCATCTTTCAACTTCTTTACAAATGGAACATTTGCCGATGGAACAGGAAAGAGATTTCAAGCTGCCCCTTTTTGTCAGGGGTGATATCGACGGTTTTTTCGGGCTGATTCTTGACAACCTGGTTCAATTCCTGGTGGTCAGCAGCCTGCTGGTCGGAATCTACGGTATGCCGGCCGAGATAGTTTACGGAAGGATTTTCCCCGGAGCCGCGCTGTCTCTTCTGCTGGGCAACCTCTATTACACCTGGCAGGCCCGGCGGCTTGCGATCCGGGAACGCCGCAGTGATGTCTGCGCCCTGCCATACGGCATCAATACCCCCTCGATGTACGCCTTTGTTTTCCTGATTATCGGCCCGGTGTGGTCGGCGCACAGGCAGGAGCTTGGTGATACAGATGCCGCTATTCTTGCCTGGCATATCTGCCTGGCAGCGAGTTTCGCAAGCGGCCTGTTAGAGCTCTCCGGCGCTGCTGTGGGCTCCTGGATCAGGAGGGTCACCCCGCGGGCTGCTCTTCTGGCTACATTGGCAGGAATCGCAATCTCGCTGATCTCGATGCCGTTCGTAATCCATATGTTCGCCAGCCCCCTGCTATCTTTCCTGCCCCTGGCAATTGTGCTGGCAACCTATTTCGGCCGCCTCCGCCTGCCTCTCGGCATTCCGGGAGGATTGGCGGCTGTTGCCGCGGGAGCGGCCCTGGCCTGGGTGGGTAGCGCCATGGAGCCTGCCGCGGTGAGCTCCGCTGTCGGCCAACTGGGAATCAAATGGCCGAAATTCATGCTGGGCGACATGCTGAGAGACATCGACCTGAGTGTTTTAGCCAACTCCCTGCCGATAATTATCCCGATGGGACTGATGAACGCATTCGGAACTATGCAGAATATCGAGTCCGCCGAGGCTGCGGGCGACAGCTATCCCGTGGCCAGCACGATGTCTGTCAACGGTGCGGGCACGCTGCTGGGAGCGCTTTTCGGCAGCTGTTTTCCAACCACGGTTTATATCGGACACCCGGGCTGGAAAGCCCTGGGCGCACGCAACGGCTACTCGATGCTGAACGGGGTGGTGGTAACCGTTCTCTGCCTCACCGGCGCTATCAAGGTGCTGGTGAGCCTGGTGCCTGTAGAGGCCGCCTTCCCGATCCTGCTCTATATCGGAATCATTATCTGCACCCAGGCATTCGAGGCCACGCCCAGGGCGCACTATCCAGCGATCTGCGTGGGGATCATCCCGGGCATTGCCGCCTGGGGCCTGATCCTAGTGGGCTTTTCGCTCACAGTCGCCACAGGAGGGCAGTTCGATCTGGCGATTGCCGAAAAATTCAAAACAATGTTCGATTTCGAGCTCAAGGGGCTGATGAACCTGGCTGGGGGATTTCTCTTTTCGGCTGTCTTCCTCACTGCGATTACTGTATATTTTATCGAGAAGGACTTCCGCCGGGTGATCCTCTGGTGCTGCACAGCCGCGGTTTTTGCCTATTTCGGGCTGATCCATTCAGGAACGATCAGCGCAGGCCAGTTCATTGACCGGGTCGAGGCGGGAGCAGCCTGGCGCTTCTCGCTCGGCTACCTGACTATCGCCCTGTTCGCCGGGCTGTATCTGATCTGGGAAAAGCTTAAAAAAGGAGATAATAGAAATGGCTGAACTTCTTTTCGGCACAGGAGGCGTGCCACATTCCGCTGCTGACCGCAGCGTGCTGACTGGTGTGCGGAGAATCCGGGAACTGGATCTTGACTGTATGGAAGTAGAGTTTGTCCGCGGGGTGCGGATAGAAAAGGAGATAGCCGAACAAGCCGGCCAGGCAGCGGCAGAACTCGGAGTGAGACTAACCTGCCACGGGCCTTACTATGTCAATCTCAACGCCGATGAGCCGGATAAGAAAGGACCTTCGATCAAGCGCATCCTGGACACAGCCAGGGCGGCCCAGTGGCTGGGAGCGAAAAGTATCACCTTCCACGCCGGGTATTACATGAAACAGGACAAAGAGCAGGTCTACGGCGTGATCAAGAAGGCGCTGGCCGAAATCACGGCCACTGTGGCCCGGGAAGGACTGAATGTGCGGATAAGCCCCGAACTGACAGGCAAAGAAACCCAGTTCGGAAGCCTGGAGGAGCTGCTCAGGCTGGCGACCGAGGTGGATAACATTCACCCCTGTATCGATTTCTCGCACTACCACGCCCGCACCGGCGGAGCCCAGAACAGCTACGCCGAGTTCTGCGAAACCCTGGAGAAAATCGAAAAAACCCTGGGCCGGCAGGCTCTCGAACAGCTACATATGCATGTCACCGGGATCAATTACACGGCCAAGGGGGAAAGAAATCATCTGAATTTGGAAGAGAGCGACCTGAAGTACGAACAGCTGCTCAAGGCGCTGAAAGATTTCAACGTCGGCGGCCCACTGATTTGCGAAAGCCCGAAACTGGAGGAGGATGCGAGACTGTTGAAAGATATCTATATGCCGCTGTAAAAGGGGGCGGGCCGGCATCTTTTTTTCAAAACCCCCCGGTTGGTTTGCCTGGGGGTGATGATTTTGCAAA
>JAUVUV010000129.1 GCA_030604975.1 Candidatus Glassiibacteriota bacterium
AAAACGGTATTCATCGTTTGATAATAAAGAAGGTCGGCAAAATCGTTGGGATAGTGAGCACGCTTGATATGCTCTATTACATTGCGGGGAAGACTAAGAATGAATGATAAAACACCAGAGGCATCCAAAGAAAAACAGCATGATAAGCAAGAAAATCAGGCCGCACCCGATGAAAAGAGAAAAGAGGTCAATATCGTGCTGGAGGTTTCCAGGGATAAACTGGAAGTCTATGTCACCCTGATTCCGCTTAAGAAATCTCCGGCTTTTTCTGTCGACGAAATAAGTGAAGCACTCTTTAACAAGGAAATTGAATTCGGCATTAAAGAGGAGGTTTTGGCTCAGCTCGAAAAGGAAGTTAAATATAACGAAAGACTGTTAATCGCCTCGGGTATTGAGCCGACGGAAGGAAAAGATGGAACGATAAATTATTTTTTGGAGAGAAATGAAACGATAAAGGTCAATGCGGGTGACAAGATCGGCGAAATTATTCCCGCAGAAGATGGAGTCGATGGAACCGACGTTTTTGCCGAGGGAATACCTTACCCGGACACAATCAAAGCTCAGCTACCGAAACTCACCAATGTAGATTTTTCCACGGAAGAGGAAAATCTGCTCGTAGCAGCAATCAATGGATACCTTCAGATAACTCAAGACGCTGTTCAGGTTGCACCGTTTTTCGTGCTGGAAAGAATGCCGGATGAGTATGAAGCCTATATAAAAGTGAAAAAGAGATTAAACAAAGAGGATTTTGACACAGAGGATTTGAAACAGTTCCTCAAAGATCATGAGATTGTTTACGGTATTCTTAAAGATGAAATAGAAAATATCTTTCAAGAGGAAAAATATGATCAGCCGGTTTTGATTGCCCTTGGCAAAAAAGTAGTGGACGAGAAAGATGGTGAGGTTAAGCTGTCTTTTGAAACGGAAATCAAGTTTGAATTCGATGAAAAGGGGAATGTTGATTATAAAGAGCTGAATTTGATTCAAAACGTAAAAAAGGGAGATAAAATAGCAGAAGTTACTTTACCCGAAAAAGGTACCGAGGGCTGTACTATCTTTGGAAAGAAGGTCTCGGCGAAAGAAGGTGTAAAACCTGCACTCCCTGTTGGCGAAAACACCTGTCCCGACCCGGACAACCCCGATGTTTTAGTGTCCGAAATCGATGGAGCTGCAAAGTTTAAAGGCTCCCTGGTACAGGTTGAGCCTGTTTTCATTGTCAAGGGTGATATCGATTTTACAACCGGGAATATTGACTTTGTCGGCTCGGTGATTGTTAACGGGGATGTGAAAAGCGGTTTCAAAATCAAGGCGAAAGATGATGTTGAGATCGACGGTGTCGTGGAAGATGCCGTTATTGAAGCCGGTGGAGATGTCCTGATCAAGATGGGTTTTATCGGGAGAGGAGAGGGTAAAATTCTCGCACAGGGAAAGGTGACTGCCAATTATTGTGTTAGTGAAAATATTATCTCTGAAGACGATATCAATATTCTTGAATATATAATGCACAGCAGCGTTCAAACAAAAGGCAAATTATTCGTAAAAGAGAAAAAGGGATTGATCATCGGCGGCGAATGTTACGCTGTTAAAGGAATTGAGGCAAATATAATTGGAAATGAAAATTATACCGTTACCAGTGTGGCAGCCGGTATTGACAAGGAAATAGTTAAGCAGCTCAGGCTGAAAAGGGCCCGCCTTTGGAAAAATGCGGAGCAGATTAAAGATATAGACAAGATAATTAAGAAAATCCAACGGCTGCAACTGGTCAGGAAGCACCTGCCGCCGGACAAAGTCGAGTTGCTTGAAAATATTGCCAAAATCAGGAAAAAGAAATTGGAGATCAGGGATAAGCTGGCCGCTGAAATTAAAAAATTGGAGATCAAGGTCGGTGAATTCAAAGATGCCCTGGTCAAAGTCTATGATACGGTCTATCCTGGAGTAACGGTAACTATCTGCGAAAAACACGTATCGGTCCGCGAACCAATAAAATGCGTTTTTTATAAATATACAAAGGAGGGCGTGATTGCCGCAGATATGGAAAAACTGATTTGATTGCCTGATATATCCTTTTTTGGAATAAAATATGACCTCACGTGAACGCGTTCTGGCAGCGCTGAACCACCGCCAGCCAGACCGCGTACCTGTGGATTTCTCAGGACATCGCTCCTCCGGAATAGCCGCAATCACTTATGCGAAACTGAGAAAATACCTCGGCCTGCGGGAGAAAGCGATAAGGGTATACGACCCGATCCAGCAGCTTGCCGAGGTGGATGAGGATGTCCTCGGCCTGTTCGGAGTGGATACGATCGAACTGGGCCGCGCCTTTGCCCGCCAGGAGGATTCCTGGGGTGAATGGATCCTGCCGGATGCCACACCCTGCAAAATGCCCCTCTGGGCTCTGCCCGAGCGAAAGGGAAATGAGTGGATCCTCCGCTCAAAAAGCGGGCGGGTTTTCGGCAGAATGCCTCCAGGAGCGCTCTATTTCGAGCAGTCTTATTATCCCTTTGCAGAAGATGCTGACCTTGATGCTGTCCCTGAGGCCATGCAAGAGTGCCTGTGGACTGCTGTAGCCTCGCCTCCGGGGCCGCTCATCTCAGGCGAGAAGGGCCGGGAGTTATTTCGACAAGGTGCAAGATGGCTTCGCCAGCACACGGACCGGGCGATTATCGCACTTTTCGGCGGGAACCTGATCGAACTGGGGCAGTTTCTCTTCTGCCACGACAACTTTTTAATGCTGCTTGCCGCTGAGCCTCAAAAAGCCCACGCCTTTCTCGATAAAGTATTGGAAATCCACCTGGAAAGCCTGACCCGGTTCATGGAGGATGTAGGGAAGTTTGTCGATATCGTGGTCTTCGGCGACGACCTGGGAACCCAGAGCGGCCCCCAGATTTCGCCTGAGATGTACCGGGAGTTTTTCAAGACCAGGCACGCCGAGATGTGGCATCTGGCCAAAAGGCTGGCCGAGGTGAAAGTAATGCTCCACTGCTGTGGCGGCGTACGGGAACTTCTCCCGGAACTGATAGAGGCCGGCCTGGACGCGATAAACCCGGTCCAGATAACCTGCTCCGGGATGGATGCGGCAGAGCTTAAAGCCGAATTCGGCTCTGAAATCACGTTCTGGGGCGGCGGCTGCGACACGCGCGAGATTCTGCCGAAAGCCGCTCCCGAGGAAGTAAAAACGCATGTCAGAAAACAGCTTGAAATCCTCAGTCCCGGCGGCGGGTTCGTTTTCCAGCAGGTGCACAACATCCTGGCCGATGTCCCGCCTGAGAATGTCGCGGCTATGTTCGAAGCGGTTAAGGACTGGAATTAAGCTTCTCATCCAGCCCGGTTTGCTCTCCGTATATCCACCGCTTCAGGCTGATATATCCTCCTGCTGAACGCTGCCTGAAATGAAACATTCGCCAACCATCAGCCTGCTCGACCATAGCAGGTTGAATTCTTTTTACTTCTTGATTAGATTATAGTTATTGTTACCGTGTACATATTTTCAGGCAGGATTTGAGCTAATATTTTTGATCAGCTGGATGAGGATGAAATGACAGAAATAACTCTGGAAAAAGTGAAAGAGAACCTTTATTCCAGACCGCACCCCAGCCTCACCCCGATCGATATCGAGGCCAAGGCGCCGATCATACATGAAATACTGAATCTCAAGGCCAGGCACAACGTGGTTATCCTCGGCCACAACTACATGGAGCCGCTCATTTTCAATCTCTCCGCCAGCGAAGAACAGGGTGATTCCCTGGGCCTGAGCCGGTATGCCGCCACCACCGAAGCCGACTATATCATTTTCAACGGCGTGCTGTTCATGGCTGAAACAGCCAAGGTGCTCAGTCCGAATAAAAGAATCTTTATTGCGGATAAGGAAGCCGGCTGCTCCCTGGCCGATGATTTCGACGTTGGGGAAATCGACAAGCTGAGAGAGCAGCACCCCGGAGCGCCGGTGATGATCTATATCAACAGCTACGCCTTGGCCAAAGCTAAGTGCGATGTCTGCTGCACCTCGGCCAATGCGATGAAAATCGCTCTCGCAATGCCCGGAGATAAGATCATTTTCGTGCCCGACATCCTTTTCGCCGAGAACATCGAGCAGGATTTGAAAGGGGTCAAAGAGGTCATTTATCCGGGCAAGGATTCGGATACCAAGGGTGCGGTCTGCGAGGTGCACGAAAAATTCACCCTGGACGATCTGTTTGCGGTGCGCAAGTCGTTCGAGATGCCGAAAGGCCATCCAACCCGCAGAATCTACGCCCACTGGGAGTGCAAGCCCGAGGTGCTGCGCGAGGCCGACTTTTACGGCAGCACCAGCCAGATCGGCCGGGATATCGCCGAGAGAGTAGCCGCAGGGAAACTGGAACGCGCGTTCGTGGCCTCCGAGTGCGAACTCACCTCCAATCTGACTGCGGAATTTCCCGGCGTAGAGTTTTACACCGCCTGCTCAGTACGCTGCCAGTGGATGGCCAAGATGACCCTTGAGGGCGTGCTGAAAATACTTCGCGGGATCGATCAGGGCGCGGACTTGAGCGAGTATGAGGTGCTGCTGGAGGAGGAGATTATCGAAAAGGCGAAAAAACCGATTGAGCTGATGATGCAGTTCGTTTGACACTAACGGTCCCCGCCGGGAGGCTGTTGGTGTTTATGGGCTGATATTCGAGTTCAGCGCCCAGGCCGGGACGACTGCCGGGTCGATATCGAAAACAAACAGCCCGAGAGTATAAACAAGCAGGGTTACCAGTACCACGCCGATCAGGTTGAGCCAGAGTCCGATCCGTGCCATCTGAGGGATACGCACCCAGCCGCTGCCGAACACGATGGCGTTGGGCGGGGTGGCCACAGGCAGCATGAAAGCACAGCTGGCTGAGATCGTGGCCGGGATCATCAGCAGGAACGGATGGGTTCCCATCGCCACTGCCGCGGCGGCAAGCACCGGAATCAGCATGGTTGTAGTGGCCGTGTTCGAGGTGATCTCTGTCAGGAAAGTCAACATCAGACAGGTAGCCAGGATCATCACCACCACAGGAACATTTTGCAGCCATTGGAGTCTCTCACCGAGCCAGAGCGCCAGACCGGTCACCTCCATGCCCTTGGCCAGGGTGAAACCGCCTCCATACAGGATCAGAATTCCCCAGGGCATTCCCTCGCGCACGGTTTTCCAGTCCATCAGAAAGCGCCCGCTTTCTCTTTTTTCTCCTGGAATCAGAAACAGCGCACAGCCCATGGTCATCGCTACAGTGGAGTCGTCGATCAGCGGGAAGAACTCTGTCAGTCCCCAGGTGGTAAAGAATCCGAGGTTGATCGGCCGGCGGAAGATCCACCCCAGGGCGGTCATGCAGAATACGGTAAGTACTGCTTTCTCGCCCCAGCGCATCGAGCCCAGGCCGCGCAACTGGGTTTCGATATAATCGGCTCCGCTCGCCTGGTCGAATGTCGCCAGCTGCCGCACCGGAACCGGCGAGCCGTGGCGGATCAAAATCTGCCAGACAATAGGAAGAAAAACGACCACCAGCGGCAGACCGACCAGCATCCATTGGAGAAAATTTATTTCCGGTGCGGCCGGGTAGAGCTTTTTCACAAAACCCGCCATCACAATATTCGGTGGTGTGCCCACCAGAGTGCCCACCCCTCCGATACTTGCTGAATAGGCGATCGCCAGCATCAGGGTCAGGCCGAAATTCTCCCGGAAGAGTTTCCCCCGCTCACTGTTCGCTCCTGCAGTATCGGCTATCTGAAGTACCACCGCCATGCCTATCGGAAGCATCATCATTGTGGTGGCGGTATTGGAAATCCACATCGAGAGGAATGCCGAGGCGACCATGAACCCGAGAACCAGGCGCGAGGGGCTGCCGCCGATGGTGCGGATGATGTGCAGGGCAATCCTCCGGTGAAGGCCCACTTTCTGCATTGCGATGGCGATCAGGAAGCCGCCGAAAAACAGGTAAATCATCCGGTCCGCGTAGCTGAATGGTGTGTCCCGGGCGGAAAGGATTCCCAGAAGAGGGAAAAGGGGCAGGGGAAGAAGCGCGGTGGCGGGAATCGGGATTGCCTCGGTGATCCACCAGACAGCCATCAGGGCTGCTACCGCCGCCATGCGCATTGCCGCAGGGGTGAGATCGCCGGGAACAGGAAGAAGGATGAAAATAATGAAAAGCAGGGGGCCGAGATACAGTCCGATAACCGGTCTCAGCCCTTTGTCGGCGTCACTCTGATGCATCGCTCTTAAATTTTTCCCAGGCTTTTCACTTTTGCTAGAGGGGGTTCGGCAAGGCCGCAAAGTGTCGGTACACGTTAGACAGCCCAGTCCCGGCTGTCAAGGATAATCTCTATCGGTAACAACTTCACCCCGCCGCTTTAAGGTCTCCGCCAGCGATCTTGAACAGGAGCTGAAAAATAAGTATCTTGATTTTTAGAAAATAGCGCATTCGATTTT
>JAUVUV010000419.1 GCA_030604975.1 Candidatus Glassiibacteriota bacterium
AACGGCTGTTACCAAAATGCTAACAACCGTCCAAATCACGTATCAAAACGCCTGTATTTTCAATTTCGCTAGAAGCTATAGAAAATCCCTGTGCGCAGATTTCTCCTGCCTGAAAGCGTTCTGTCAAACTCGATCCTTGTGTAAAAGTTACGGTAGCGGTAAGTGGTCATTTCTTTCGAATAAGTAACAAATTCAAAGCCTGCCTGTACGGCATCACAGAATAGCGTTCCCCCCGGGTACTGGAGCAGTGGTAAAAGACGATCAATAATTTTCTCCTCAAGGGAACGGTATTCAGTCACAGGTGCCACAGACCAGGGATAATATATCCCTGACCGGTCGCCGCAGCCTACACCCTGGTACTTTTTGGAAAAGAAGTAAAAAGTTTGAGAGGTGCGCACATCGAATTTATGATACTCTGATTCAGGCTTGAGATTGTACAGGCTTTGAGAGTCAAGAGAAGGGGAAATTTCGCTGGCCGTGCAGGGAGAAATATTCAAAATCAGGGCAATGGCCGCAATCAGAAATCCGCTGGTCGAAAGGAAAGCCTGGCGCATGAAGGTTTCCTTTTCAAGGCTTGAAAAACTATCAAAAGAGGCTAACAAAAAAATGGCGAATTTCATTCCAGAAAGCAAAACCCTTATTATCTTTTTAATATATAACTTTATTCCCTTTTCTGAAAGAGTGAATTATCAGGACTATGATTTCCCCTGTGCAAAGTAATCGCAGATGGCCTCACACAGGGCGGCTATGGTGTAAGTCTCCGGCACAATTGCCGACTTGAGCCCGTAGTCTTCGGCTTTGGCTGCAGTAATCGGGCCGATCGAGGCGAAAAGAGTGCGTTCTGCTGCTGCCCTGAGTTCTTTTTCGCCTACAAGAGCCACAAAATTCTCCACAGTGGAACTGCTGGTAAAGGTGACCAGGTCGATTTCTCCGGCGATGAGTTGCTGTCGCACCTTTCCAGAGTTTTCCGGTTCATCGATCCGCGTGCTGTAGAGCGCAATGTCATCGACCCGGGCGCCAAGAGCGCGCAAACTGTCTGGCAGTACTTTTCGGGCGATTTCGGCCCTGGGAAGAAGCACCTTCTTGCCGGAGAGATCCTCTTGTGAACTCAATGCCTCAATTACGGATTCGGCGACATAGGTTTCCGGTACCAGATCGACTCTCAGCCCGGAGGACTCGAGTGCTGCTGCTGTGGCAGGACCGATAGCGCAAATGCCTGCCTTGCCCATGGCGCGAACGTCCAGGCCCTTGCTGCGAAGAGCCTCCAGAAAAAATTTGACCCCGTTGGCGCTGGTAAAAACTATCCAGTCATAGTCCGCTAACCGGCTGAGCGCCTCTTTCACCGACTCGGGATCCGGGCCGGGTGCGAGCCTGATAGTCGGCAACTCGATCACCCGGGCGCCCTGTTTCCTGAGAACCCGGGAGAATTCCGAGGCCTGTTCTCTTGAGCGGGTGACAACAACAGTCCTGCAGAACAGCGGCTTGGTTTCGTACCAGTTCAGTTTATCGCGCAACGAGACCACTTCTCCCACGACTATCAGGGCGGGAGGTTTAAACCCTGCCTCTATCACTTTATTTTCAATGTCTTCCAGCGTACCAACCACGGTTTTCTGGTGTTCGGTAGTGCCGCGGTGGATCACCGCCACTGGCGTTCCGGGCGCTCTGCCGTGAGTGATCAGGTTTTCGGCGATTTTGCCCAGCCGGCCTACTCCCATGTAGAAGACCAGCGTGCCGCTGCCGCTTCCCAGGCTGGCCCAGTCGATCTCGCTTTCCTCCTTGCTGGGATCCTCGTGGCCGGTGACAAGTGTCACCGAGGTGGTGATCCCCCTGTGGGTAACCGGGATCCCTGCATACGCCGGCACAGCGACACCGGCGGTGACCCCGGGAATGATCTCGAGCTCAACTCCTGCCTCTCTGGCCGCCAGGGCTTCCTCCCCACCCCTGCCGAAAACGAACGGGTCTCCCCCCTTGAGTCGCACGACAAGTTTACCTTCCCGCGCCCTCTCCACGATCAGGCGGTTGATCTCTTTCTGGGGCATGATATGGCAGCCCGCTTTCTTGCCCGCGTAGATTTTTTCGCAATCTTTCCCTGCGTGGCTGAGAAGTTCCCCAGGTGCCAGGTAATCGTAAACCAGCACATCGGCCTCCTGGATCGCCTGCAGCCCCTTTACCGTAATCAAATCAAGATCACCCGGACCTGAACCCATCAGAATTATTTTACCTTTCTTTCCAGTCATAGGCGTTCACCTGGCCCGGATTATTCATAAATTAATAAGAGGTTCGGTTTCCCCGGGGCCTGAGGGGCGGCGGGCGCATGAAATGCGCGCCGTTGCGCAAAAGCGCAACGGTCTGTGCGACTACAAGTCGCCCAGCCGCCGCCCCCTCCCTCAGTGGCTGATAAAAAACTGAATATAAGTGATTAGCACTGTCAAGGTCTGGGTTTCATGAATAATCCGGGTATAACTGATTGCCTATTGAGCTATTCTATGGTATGATTGCTGAAAAAATTGTTTTTACCCTGTGATTGTTTTCTGAGCCGGAATTTACGCTTATTTCACACCGCTCTGGAATAAAGACTGGAGGATACCGGATGTTTAAGCCTGGAGCGATTTTCACGATTGTATTATTTGCAACTAGTGCTCTTATCAGCGGCTGTCAAAGCCGGGAACAAGGGGCTGCCTGGGTTATCAAGACCCCCGGAGGTCCCGAGGCCTGGGATGCTGAAGGTTCAGTCTCGGTTATTCAGGAGCTGTACCTCGACCGGGGAACAGTAAAAAACTGCCTCAAAGTGGATGCCGACAGCCAGGCAGTGCTCAAACTTGCCAGCTCCAGGATAACAGTGGATGCCGGCAGACCGGTATCGTTTAGTTTTGCGTTCAGAAGCGAGAGAGCGGGGGGGCAGCTTTTCGAGGCTCGTCTGGAATTTTTCGACAAAGCTGGAGTTTCCCTGCTCGACACTCTTTTGTACCGTATCAGTGCCAGGGTCAGTGAGAGGGGTCAGGGCTACACGCG
>JAUVUV010000256.1 GCA_030604975.1 Candidatus Glassiibacteriota bacterium
GATATCTTCAGGAACCGAAAGATCCGTTTCCGCACGCTCAGGATACCTTCTGAATACAGCGGCTCATCGAACGGGAAATCCGGGTTCAGGATACTGCATGTCTCCGATATTCATCTGACAAGCTCCACCATGCAGAGGTTAAAGCCTTTTGAAAACCTGGCAGAAACGAAGTGGGATTTCGTTCTAATCACCGGCGATCTGATTGACGACGATTCGGGGATCGAGCCGGTATGCAAAGCCCTGGGCAGGCTTGAGGCCAAATACGGAAAATATGCGGTTCTTGGCAACCACGACTATATTTGTTTCAGCGCAAAAAATTTCTACCAGTGGGTCCGGATACTCATAAACGCCTTTTTCGAATTGCCCACTTCATTCTGCGGAAGTAACGACATTGAGCGGCTGGCCGCCTGTCTTAAGGAAAACGGGATCACACTCCTGCGGAACCAGTTGGAAGAGCGGGTGAGCGAAAATGGTGAAAAATTTCAGATTATCGGCATCGATGATCCCTCCACTGACAGGGATAAGCCTGCGGGTCTTTACTCATCTGTAAACGAGGATGCTTTTCGGCTGGTGATCATGCACAGCCCGTGCCGGCTCCGGGCAATCCGTCCTTTCAAACCCGAGATTGTACTCTGTGGCCATACCCATGGCGGCCAGATCTGTTTTCCTTTATTCGGGGCCTTGAGCACGCACAGCGATGCCTCGCGCAGAGAATCATCAGGACTGGTGTATCTGGAGGGTTGCCGGGTTCATATCAGTCCAGGCATAGGGGCAGGAAGGATAGTGCCGTTTAGAATCCTTGCCCCGCCTGAAATTACCGAAATTGTCCTCGAATAATCCAGCTCTGCAATTGAGGTATCGGCAGAGAAAACAAGCTGAAGATTATCCCGAAACCCTTGAAATGATAGTTGAAATTAGATAATATTATAGTATTTTTAGGGAGAAATTGGCTTAATTTAAAAAAGAACGGACGCCGTTCTTTGATGGAGCGCAGTTTGCAGTCGCACGAAGAGATTAAAAAAAAGCTCTCCACTTCTATCGAGAAAATGCCGAGCCTTCCAACAACGGTCGAAAAGGTAATCCAGTTAGCTAACGATATTAATTCATCAGCTAAAGACATTCTGGCCGTAATCCAGATGGATCCGGTCTTGACCGCCAAGGTTCTCAAGTTGATTCATTCCGCCTTTTACGGGATGTCTAAAAAGATTACTCTCAAACAGGCGATAGTGCTTTTAGGTATAAACACCATCAAGAACCTTGCTCTAAGTAGCGCGATTGTCGGGCAGATGCGAGAGAGCAATGTCAGGATAAAAACTTTCGATCCGCACCGGTATTGGGAGCATTGCCTGGCCACGGGGATTGCTTCACGGATTATCTGCAAAAAACTACAAACAGACCCCCAGGCTGTGGACGAGTTTTTTGTTGCCGGACTGATTCACGATATTGGTAAGCTGGTTCTGGCCCAGGGCATGCCGATGGTCTATGCCAAGACTCTTCATCACGCCAAGGCAAACAGTCTTAACGGCGTGGAATCAGAATTGGAGATTATCGGTATAGATCATGCGGAAATCGGCAGCATGCTCGCCCAGAAATGGTCGTTGAGTGAGGTGCTTGTTGATTCGATACTTCATCATCACGAACCTGAAACGAAACACGGCCGCCTGACTTGGGTTGTACATGGGGCAAATTATTTTGCCCAGAAAAAAGGCTATGTTAATGCAGGCGAATTCGGCCAACCGGTGTTGAATCCAGAGGTTGGCGAAGTTCTCGGACTCAGCGAGGCTGAGATCGAGATCAGCCTGGCCAATCTCCCTGAAGAAATCGAAAAAGCGGCTGTTTTTTTACAAACTTGACTTGTCGAGGGCTTGATGAGATTGAAGTTTTGGGGAGTAAGAGGATCTATTCCCACTCCCGGTCCAACAACGGTAAAATACGGCGGTAATACGACCTGCATGCAGCTGATCGGGGATAATGAGATCCCGATCAACGGCGAAATGCTGATAATCGATGCAGGCTCGGGGATACGCGAACTGGGTGTGGAATTGCTTAATCTTCCCAAACCGCTCAAAATCAATCTCCTGATTACGCATACCCATATGGACCATATCAACGGTTTCCCGTTTTTCCTACCGGCATTTATTCCAGGCACGAAAATCGATATTTACGGGCCGCTGCATTACGAAAAAAAGCTTGAGGAGATATTCGCTGGCCAGATGGATTACAGCTATTTCCCGATCTCCACGGCGCAACTTGCCGCAGAAATCAACTATCACGAGCTGAACGAGGGCGAATTCGACTTGGGAAACCTTCACGTTACCACCCACTACATGAATCACCCCGTGCTGACTCTGGGTTACAGGGTCACCGACGGCAAGAAAACCTTTGTTTACACAGGAGACCACGAGCCTTATTTCGATATTATCGGTGATGCCGAAAGCGATGAAATGGACAAGGCTGATGAAGAGGATGTAAAGGCGATAGTGGAGCACCAGAACAGGAGGCTGATCGAATTCTTTTCCGGGGCCGATACTCTGGTCTGCGACGCGGCTTACACGCCTGAAGAGTATCAGACCCACAGAGGTTGGGGGCACGGCAGCACGGACCATGCCGTGGACTGGGCAGTTGAGGCGGGAGTGAAAAAACTCGTGCTTTTCCATCATGAACCGACTCACAACGACCAGCAGCTCGAAGAAATGGAATCCTACGCCAGGGAAAAGATCAAAAACGCCGGCGCTGAGCTGGAGGTCACCACTGCCTGCGAAAAAGAAATTGTTGAGTGATTTTAATTGAAGATTGCGCGGATTTTGCCCCAGTCATGTCTTTCCACTGTATTTCAGGATGGGAAAAGGGTTTCATACCGGGTAAAAAGCTTTTTCTCCACTCCTTGATTTCCCTCGTGAGAAATGTTGGAAGTTTCCGGTCATCTCAGGCGTGAAGTAGATAATTCATATCCGATTCTGATCCGCCCGGGTCTCTTGGATGAGGCTCCAGCCATGCTCGCAGAGCGTTTCAACGGGCTTGGTTTCGCGCTAGTGAGCGATTCGAATGTAACCGGGCTCTATGCGTCTCCAATGGTGGAAAGGCTCCGCGGACTGGGCTGCCGCACAACGGATGTGATCAGCTTTCCGGCAGGGGAACAGAGCAAGAACCGCCGTGTGAAAGAGACTATCGAAGACCGGATGTTCGAGGCCGGCCTGGGCAGGGACACAGTGGTTGTTGCTGTGGGTGGTGGGGTTGTGGGAGACCTGGCAGGTTTTGTGGCCGCCTCATTCGCCCGGGGAGTTAGGCTGGTGCAGATACCTACATCGCTGCTGGCGATGGTCGACAGCAGTATCGGTGGAAAAACCGGGGTCGATGTCCCGTGGGGCAAAAACCTTGTAGGAGCCTTTCACCAGCCGGTGATTGTGCTTATCGACCCGAGAGTGCTGGCAACCCTGGCAGAGGAACAGTTCATCTCCGGGATGGCTGAGGTGGTCAAGCATGGAGTTATCCGGGATCACAATCTCTTTTCCTTTATCGAGGATAACCTGGAGCAGATCAAATCCGGGGGTGAGAATGTAATCGCGGAGCTGATCGCCAGCAACTGCCGAATCAAGGCTGCTGTGGTGGCTGAAGACGAGCGCGAGGAAAACCTGCGTCAGATACTCAATTTCGGCCATACTGTTGGACACGCAGTGGAGGCCGCCTCCGGCTACAAATGGCTCCACGGCCAGTGTGTCGCGCTCGGAATGTCGGTGGAGGGCGATATTGCCTGCCGGATGGGATTGTTCAAGGCCGGGGAGGCTGCCAGGCTCGACCAGCTCCTGCGCAGGCTCGGCCTGCCAGTTGAACTGGGAAGTCTGCAGGTACCAGTTGGAAAGCTTATCGAACTCACCTGTCAGGATAAAAAAGCAAGGGGCGGCAGGCCGAAATACGCGTTGCCTTGCGCAATAGGGCAGATGGCAACCGGCCGTGACGGCGCCTACGGCCTGGATGTGGAGGACCGGGTGGCCCGACAGGCGCTGGTTGCCAAAGGCGCCCTTGAGTGAGATTTCGATCGAATATTCATCCGGAGTCAATAGTGTCCGGTAAAAATGGTTTATGAATTATGAGTTGGTCTTAATTGAGGCAGTTCCAGAGAGGTAATGCAAAAGAGATTGATGGAAGGAATATCTTTATTTTTCTTGAGGTGCACGGATTCCTTAGCGGTCGCAGGCCGCCTGATCAGGGCCGCATGTTCGAGAGACTCCAAAGGAGCGTGTAAAGGCCAGGTAATTTCCATCCCAGGCAGAGCGAAGCCAGACTGGCCGGCATGCCATTGATTCGGCTTGCGCCAGGCAAGCCGAATCAGGCGAGCTCGGCGGAGCGGTGTAAAAGCTCCCAGGTGCCAGGATTAACTTTTGTTTCTTTTAGTTATAAAAGAAATGGTTTTGCTTCTTTTGCCACCAAA
>JAUVUV010000249.1 GCA_030604975.1 Candidatus Glassiibacteriota bacterium
CCAAACAGCTCGGAGACGCGCTTAAATTCTACTATGAAGCCGTCAAATACGCTGCGGAGAACCAGAAGTCCAGTTTATACAAAATCATCGGACAGCTACACCAGAGGAGGAAAGAATATTCCAAGTCAGCCGCGGCTTTCACTAACGCCTTGCCTGGAGCGGATGCAGCTAATAAAACAGTTCTCTATTTTCTCCGGGGCTCAAGCTACCATGATTTGGGAAATCAGTTGGATTATGCTGCAGATGAAGACGTGGATATGAATGAGCTGATCGAGGCCGGCAAGATGACCAAGGCCCGCGCCGACCGGGCTCTTGGGCTTTATTCCAAGGCTGGCGCGGATTTCGCCAGGGTCACCTCCGGCAAGTACGCCAAGAGCGCCAAGGATCATATCGGCAATATCGCCCAACTTCGTGAAAGGACCGATAAGATCAAGCAGCAAATCGATTACTACGAGAAAACCAAGTGAAACTCTTGCAGACGCCGATTATGGCGGGGCCGCATCCAGTTGGCAGGTGCGGCCTCTTTTTATCTGGAAATAAATATCGTGTCGTTCTCTCTGGAGATGACTTATGAGACGGCTGTTGCCGGTTATTCTGTTTCTCGGATTCGCCTCAATTTTAACGGCCCAGAAGCGCGTTGCAGAAACCGCGGCCGAAAAAGAGGGCGCAAAAAATTATAACGAGGCGATTGAGGCCTATTCTGCCGGTGATCATACCAAGTGTATTCCTCTGTTTTTAGCAGCCGACAGCCTGATCGGCGAAACCGACCTGATTGACAGGGTGAAGCTTCGTTTTACCATTGGCATGGCCTACCTGAAGACAGACCAACCCGGGCCCGCGCTGGAGCAGTTCGAGTGGGTCGCCAGCCGGGATTCCCTCTACCCCTATGTGTACTATCGGGCTGCCGAAAGCACGCGTCTGCTGAAACAAACTGATAAGTCTCTCAAATATTACGCCAAGACCCTGGAAACAGCTAACGATAACGAGAAAGCGATAATCCTTGGAAAAATCGCCAGGATCGAAATGGGCCGTGGCCGTTTGCGAACAGCACTCAAAAGTGTCAACCAGGCTATTTCCCTGTCCCGTGGCTCGAGTTATTACCTTTTGCGCGGACAGATTGTCGACAGGCTGGCCCAGCGCCTCGACAGGGCAGAGGACGATAATTTTAATTACGAGGATGCAATCCGCGATGGCCTGATAATCGAAGAAAAAATGCTTGAGGCAACCGAACTGCGCGAAAGCGCTCTGGCAGACTACCAGATAGCCGCCGAAGATAAAAAGCTGGCCGCCACTTGCCAAAAGCTCATCGAAAGAAGCAAAATCATTATCGAAAACAACCGCCAGGTAATCTCTGAAATCCTTTACATCCGGGAAAACCCTTGAAAATCAAGGCCCATGTCCAGCCCTTCCTATCTGGAACTCTACGAACGGGGTGAACTGGAAGAGCGTGCAGAAAAGCTCGCCGAACTCTCTTCACCCTGCACTCTCTGCCCCCACCGCTGCCAGGTGGATCGCACCTCTGGCAAGCTGGGAATCTGCGGCTCGCCTTTGGAAGCCAGGGTGAACAGCACTTTTGCCCATTTCGGCGAGGAAGCCCCGCTGGTCGGCCGCCTGGGATCGGGAACGATCTTTTTCTGCGGCTGTAACCTTCGCTGCAAATTCTGCCAGAACTGGGAAATAAGCCAGGGACTGGATCCGGGACATGCTTTAAGCAGCGAGGAGCTTGCCTCGCTGATGATCGACCTTCAGCGCCAGGGCTGCCACAATATCAACTTTGTCACTCCCACCCACTACATACACGCAATCGTCTCTGCGCTGGTGATTGCCGCCAGCCGGGGGCTTTCGGTTCCACTTGTTTACAACTGCGGCGGGTATGAAAACCTGGAGGTGCTGGCCTGTCTGGATGGTATGTTTGATATTTACATGCCGGATGCGAAATTCTACGATGACGACATTGCAGCACGTTTCCTCAAAGCCAAGGATTACGGAACACGAGCCCGGGAAGCACTTCTTGCAATGCACGCACAGGTAGGAGATTTGGAAATCGGCTCTGGAGGTATTGCCACCCGGGGAATGTTGATAAGACACCTTGTGATGCCGGAGGGCCTCGCCGGAACGGCCCAATGGGCGGCCTGGATCGCCCGCGAGCTTTCCCCTGATTCCTATGTAAATATCATGGATCAGTACCGTCCGTGCCACTCTGCGGTGGGCGACGAACAAATCGGCAGGCTGCCGACATACGCGGAACTTCACTCCGTTGTGGAACAAGCCCGCGCCGCCGGGCTAAACGGGAGGGGTTTTCTCGCGCCGCTTTAATGCTCGGGTTTTTCCGCTCTCTTTTCTCTATCGATTTCTCCTTTCATTCAAGAAACCGTTTGGCCATTGCCATCAAATCGGTCTCGATTTTCTCAATGCCTTTCCGGGTGTCCTCTTTGACCTGTTTCAGAGCAGCCTCCCCCACGTCTTTTTTCAGCGCAAAGTAGAACTTGACCTTAGGCTCGGTTCCGCTGGGGCGTATCGCGACACTGCCGTTTTCTTCCAGGTAAAATATGAGCACATTGGCCTTGGGTAGATTGGTTTTGACTTTCTCACCTGTCTCCAGGCTCACCTTTTCGCCGGGAATCAGATCCCAGACACCCACTACTTTTCTCCCGGATATCCTTTCAGGAGTCTGTGTGCGGAAATGTTCCATCAAGCCCGCTATCTTCTCTGCTCCTTCACGACCCTTTAGTGTCAGCGAGCTTCCTTTTTCGAGATAATATCCGTACTTGCGGTAGATATCATCCATATAATCCCCGAGTGTTTTGCCCTTGGTGGAGCACCAGGCAGCAACCTCGGCAGCAAGCTGGGAGCTTACTACCCCATCCTTATCCCGCGCATAAGTACCTGCCAAATAACCGTAGCTTTCCTCTCCCCCGAAAATGAAGGTTCGCCCCGACTGCTCTTTTTCCATCAGGTAGATCTGCTCACCGATATATTTAAAGCCGGTAAGCACATCAACCAATTCAGCACCGTAACTCTCTGCAATGGCCTTTTGGAGCTCCGTAGTGACAATTGTTTTGATTATCACCGGCTTGGCCGGCAGCTTGCCCCTGCGGGAAAGCTGGTCGAGAAGGTAATGGCAGAAAATTGAACCGATCTGGTGGCCGTTAAGCAGGACGAAATCCCCATCTTTTTCGCGGAAAGCTAACCCCATCCGGTCGCAGTCCGGGTCGGTGGCGATAACCAACTGTGCGCCGGTTTCCCTGGCCCGTTCGATTGCGAGTTTCAGTGCGGCTTTCTCCTCTGGATTGGGGGTTTCCACCGTGGAAAAGTCGGGGTCAGGATCGCGCTGGCTCTCCAGCACCTCGACCCGTTTCAGGCCCATGCGTTCCAGCGCCCGGGGAACCATGGTTACTCCGGTCCCGTGAAGGGGAGTATAAACAATGTCCAGGGAATCCGCGGCAGCCTGCACGACATCCTGCTGCACGATCTGGGCAGCGACCTGATCGAGATACGCCTCGTCCACATCGGGCCCAATCCAGTAGAGAAGGCCTTTTTCCTCGGCTTGGGCACGGGGAATCCACTTGACCTGGCTGAGCGATGTTACCTTGCGCACCTCCTCGATAATCCCCTTATCTTGCGGCGATACGATCTGGCCTCCATCGCTCCAGCTCACCTTGTAGCCGTTATATTCCGGAGGGTTATGGCTGGCGGTTATCACCACTCCTGCGGTGGCTTCCAGGTGACGCACTGCAAAAGAAAGCGTAGGCATAGGGCGAAGTTCACTGAAAAGGTGGGCGGTAATCCCATTTGCAGCGAGCACCAGGGCAGTCTCCAGGGCGAATACGTCGCTTTTGTGACGGGGGTCGTGGGCAATAGCCACTGAGAGATTGCTCGAGCCGTTCTGTTTGAGAATGTAGTTTGCCAGCCCCTGAGTGGTCATGCGGATCACGTATTCATTTATCCGGTTGGTACCAGCTCCCAGAATTCCCCTTATACCGCCGGTGCCGAATTCCAGGTCCTGGTAAAAGCGATCGGTCAATTCATCCCAGGATTGGCTGTCGAAAAGTTTCCGGATCTCTTCTCTGACTTCCGGCCCGAATTCCGGCCCCATCCAACCCCGGGCTTTTTTCTCTATCTGTGGATCAAGCATTGCGCCTTCCATTTTATTCAACCAGACTTCCGTTAATTTTTGATTATACAATAAAACGATATTGACCTTACGTTGTCTGATATATAAAATTTACATCCTGTTTTCAGCCCAAACAATATAAAAATATCCAGGACTTGTCACTTGCCGTGAACGAAACCTCCGTTTAAAAGGCTGGTTAGGTTAGGTTTAGCAATTGAACGTTGATTTATTTCAGGCAGTGGTGTATATTTTTTTAAAAAATAGATCTTACAATTGGTCTGATTTTGCCGGCGTGGTGAAACTGGTAGACACACGGGACTCAAAATCCCGCGGGGGTGACCCTGTGACGGTTCGACTCCGTC
>JAUVUV010000208.1 GCA_030604975.1 Candidatus Glassiibacteriota bacterium
ACAGTGGTCAGTATCAGGAAGGCCGAGATCGTGGACGTACGGGAGTTCAATCCTTTTGAATGGTGGTTTTTCGGGCCCCGGGGCGAACAGCAGCCAAGGTCCGGCCGTCCTCCCAGGCAGCAACGCCGGGAGGGTATCGGTAGCGGCGTGATCGTGAGCAGGGACGGCTACGTGTTGACCAATAACCATGTTGTGGAGGATGCGGAAGATTTAACAGTCACGCTGTCAGATAAAAGGGAATTTACCGCAAAAATAGTGGGCACTGACCCTCCATCGGAACTGGCTGTTATCAAGCTTGAAGGTGCCGAGAACCTGCCGGTAGCACACCTTGGTAATTCGGATAAGCTGAGGATCGGTGAGTTGGTCTTGGCTATCGGTAGCCCATTCGGATACAGCGAGACAGTGACCATGGGGATAGTCTCTGCCCGCGGCCGCTCCACCAGCGCAGTCGACCGGTACGAAAACTTCATCCAGACCGACGCGGCGATCAATCCTGGCAACTCAGGCGGGCCTCTGGTGGACATGAACGGATCGGTGATTGGAATCAATACTGCAATTATCAGCCGTACCGGCGGCTACCAGGGAATCGGTTTCGCCATCCCGATCAACATGGCAAAGGAGATTATGGACATTCTCATTTCCGAGGGATATGTCTCACGCGGCTGGCTGGGTGTATATATCAGGGATATCGAACCGACCATGGCTAATGCCCTGGGTCTGGAGCCATATTCAGGGGTGTTGATCGATGACATAATGGAAGATACACCTGCTGAGGAAGCCGGCCTGAAGCCCGGTGATGTGATAACAGAGGTCAATGGAGAACCTGTTAAAAATACGGTTAAACTGCGCGATAAAGTAGCGAAGATAAAGCCTGGAACCAAAGCCAGATTCGATATCCTGCGCGACGGCAAAAAGATGACTTTCAATATCAAACTGGCAGAAAAGGAATCCGGAGTCGTCATGGCAGGCGGCAGTAGCGAAGCGGCAAAGGAAAAAACCGGTCTGACCCTTCGTAACCTCAACCAGGAGATCAGGCGTCAGTACGATCTTGAGGAACAGCAAAAAGGTGTTCTGATTGCTGAGGTGGACCCGGTAAGCGTGGCTGCCAGAGCCAGGCTCAGAGTGGGAATGATTATTCTGGAGGCCGACCGCAAAGAGGTTGACTCCGTACGCGAATTCAACAGAATCATTTCCGAATCTTCAAAAAACACTATTCTGCTGCGAGTACTGAGTGGAGGCAGAACTTCCTTTGTGCCGTTGCGGCTGGAAAAGGAATAATTTCCGGCGGCACCAAAAATAGACAGGGGCGCTCAAATTTCAGCGCCCCTTTTTTTATTTCCATCAAGATTGCTGTAGAGGCATGTCACGTACCGGCCTGAATAATTCTTACGGGTAGGAGATAATCAGAGCCTTGCAGCGCTCCAGGCCCGGCGCTTCGATACGGTAAACCGCTTCGTTGTCCTTAAAAAACAGTCGGGGCGACAGTAGCTTCTTGTGGCTCTGCTCGCCCTCGGCAGTATCCCACAGATATTTGACCAGTATGTCTCCCTTTATCTGCGCCGGGTCGTCCACCTTGAAACGGATCGTGTTCTCGCCGTGGAAGATCTGCGGGATGGACATGATCCCTGTCTCGAAATAGGTCACGACATCCAGGTCGCTCAGGCCGGCCGGAACAGCTTCTTCTGCCGAGTCCGGGCGCTTTGTGCTTGAAGTGAGGCGGATGCGCAATTGCCAGCGGTATGTACTGTGAAACGAACTCTCCCCCTCGGCTGCATCTGCGCGGTCAAGGGTGACCAGGAAACGGCCGGGCTTGCCGGCCAGCGTTTTCCAGGGGAGCCATTGGTCATCTTGCGAGATGTCCCGGTTTTTCGGCGCCTGGCTGCGGAAAGCGATCTCGAGCTGATCATTCTTGGTGCCGGTGAGTTCGCCGGAGATGAAACCATCCACCAGGATATACGGGCTGTAGAACTCGAGTATCCATTCCCCTTGCCCGGTATCCCGGGCGGGCCTGAGATACGGAGGCTCAGGGGAAGTTTCAAGACCGCTGCCAGTTAATTTCAGCTCCTCCAGGTCCCCTCTGGACAACACGGGGTTGTAGCTGATTTTCCCCCAGGCCTGGCCGAGGGACAGATCACCCTCCAGGTACTCCGGATATCCCAATCCTTCCGGCACCCGTGTAAGGTAGGGTTTCATATACTTCAAGTTGGGATCGTTTTTCTCGCCATCACCGCCAACCATGCTCGCACCAACCCGGTAGAAACGCCCTTCGGGAAGGAACATGTCCTTATTCTTCTCCGGTACATACCACTTTTTCATGCGGTTGTCCCACCAGCGCTCGATAGTTGTGCCTCTGGGCAGGCTGAAACGCATGTCGTGGAACTTTGTGCCCATCCTGTAATGGCGGTTGCGGAAAACCACCTCGGGCTCCGTGCCCGCGGCGCGCCAGGCAGCCTCGCTCTCGAATACTTTCTTTGGTTTGACCCAGAGAACGCGCTCCAGTTCTTTCTGGGGAAATTCGATAAACGGACGGCAGCGGTTGGTGTATTTCATATTCGCCCAGACATTCCTGTCATCGCCGACTCCCTCCCAGTCCAGTATCCGGGCGTCCGGGGTGTCTTTCTCCAGAATGTAGTATCCATAGCGGGCGTCAAAAGCGCCGAAATGGCCGTCCATGCGCAGGCGGTACATGGTATGGAATCCGCCGTTTTCGTGCATGCAGATCACCCGGTCCGCGGCCAGGGAGTCCTGCATGTATTCCTGCCAGAAACCCTCGGCGACCATGCTGTGTGTGCCGCAGTGGCCCCAGCCGTAGACAAACATGTGTTTGTGCAGGTCGTGGACATATTTTTCTTCACCCCAGGCTCCCTCGATAGCATGAGCCATGCCGCCCACTCCCTCGCAGAGCCGGTTGTAAAGCCTGAGCCAGTTGAAAAAAGATATCGCCCGGTCCCGTTCAGAGGAGTCAGTCACCCCGTCCAGGCGGAATATGTCCCTGGACCAGGTAAAAAGGTCAGTGCATTCGGGCCAGCGCTCACTTACCACCAGCGGCCCCCTGAGCTGTGCGCTGCTCAGGCTGAAAGTCAATAGAATGCCCAGAATGCATAGAAATAAAATTTTCGCCGTTTGTTTCATCTGCGCCCTCCGTATCGTGATTTTTCCGTTCTGCTGCAGGATTATATTTTTACTTATAATAACAATTTATAAAATGAACAGTTACAAAATATTTTTGATTGCCGCCTAAAGCTCAACGGCTCATCCAGCCGCCGTCCACCACCAGCACGTGCCCTTGCACGTAGCGCGAGGCATCCGAGGCAAGGAATATAACTGCCCCGACCATGTCCTCCGGCTCAGCCCACCTGCCCTGGGGAATCCGCTCGAGAATCTGCCTGTTGCGTACCTTGTCTTTTTGCAAGGGAGCTGTCACCTCGGTGCGCACGTAGCCTGGAGCGATGGCATTAACCGTGATATTGCGGCCGGCCCATTCATTGGCAAAAGATTTGGTCAGTCCGGCCACGCCGTGCTTGCTGGCCGTATAAGCCGGGATGTTAATGCCGCCCTGGAAACTCATCAGCGAGGCCACATTGACAATCTTGCCGTAACCCTGGGTAAGCATCACTTTTCCCGCAGCCCGGCAGAGCCTGAAAACCGCGTTCAGGTTCACTTCCATTACGACTTCCCAGTCCTCATCGCTGTAATCCTCCACCGGCGCACGGCGGGTGGTGCCAGCGTTGTTGACCAGTATGTCCAGCCTCCCGAATTTTTTTACCGTGGCACTGACTACCTTCTCTGCTGCTTCATGACGGGTAAGGTCTTCTTGAATTACCAGCGCTTTGCGCCCGGACTTTTCGATTACCTGTGCGGTTTGGAACAAAGCATCACTTCGGCTGACCAGGGCCACATCCGCACCAGCCTCGGCAAGACCGATCACCACCGCCTTGCCGATTCCCCGGCTGGCCCCGGTTACCAGGGCTTTTTTGCCTTGCAGACTGAATAATTCGTAAACCACTGAACCTCCATTTCAAGCTTATTTACTGCTTGTTAATTGAGGTAATATGAGCTACCCCGCGGCAGAGCCTCGGAGTATCACAATGATGAATTTGATTGATCTTATTGCCTCCAAGGGCGAACACAGCGAGACAACCCCCTGTCTCCCCCTTTTTTAAGGGGGATTATATATCGATCCCCCTTTGGTAAGGGGGATTACACCGATCCCCCTTTGTTAAGGGGGATTACATGCCGATCCCCCGGGGGATTACCCCGAAGCAAGACTTCGAGGAATTCTTTTCGATTAAAGTAACTGAAGAAGCTCGATCAGGTCGAAAATGTCCGTTGCCCCATCCCGGTTGATATCAGAACAGGCATTCTCCTCCACCTTGCCGGCAAGAATGTTGAGCAATTCCAGAAGGTCGAAAATATTAACCTGGCCACTGAAGTCGATATCACCCCGCAGTGCGCAGAACAGCTCAGGTGTAATAGCCAGCGGAGATGCCTGAAAGACCGCAATGGTTTCTGCCAGCTCTGCAGGTTCGAGATCACCCCGCACACTTTTCACCTCAAAAGTCGCTGCCACACTATCGACTTCAGCATTCGTACGCAGATTAAAAATCAGCCCGACTATCTCCTCACGGGCAGGCACTCCCTGGGGTGAAAATCCCGTTACCCCGAGAACGCCCGAACCGATCCGGGTAGTGTCAAAGGCAAGCTGAAGGTGCTCCGGGTTTTTGCCGACATCCAGCGGAAAGGCGAGAGTCAAAATCTCGGCCGGCCAGCGGATTTCAAGCTCGAAGGATTTAAGAACCTGGGAGGAACTGGTGAAATCTGCAGTAATACTATATTCCAAGTTGTGTGTACGAAGTGTGTATTTTGGAATGAGCGAGGCTGCCAGGGCGAGAGAGTCTTCACCGAGATCGAGAATGGAAGCTAAAGCGGAAATCGCA